>JANORI010000366.1:0-4369 GCA_031415235.1 Acidobacteriota bacterium
CGTGGCTCGAGCGGTCGAATCGTCATCACACGCACCCCCTCACAACCGGGGAAGTCTACACCGATGTGACATCGCGCGCCCTCGCCGTGTCTCTTCTTCAGTGCTGGCGACAATCAGCAGTGCCGGTCGCAATGGATGAGCTGAACGTCCTCCTGCCGAATAGGTCGGCCGGAGGCGGACGCGGCGCGATTCATCGACCAACCGGCATGGAGGAACGACCGTGAAGAAGATGATCGGAGTGGCGTTGGCGGCGGTGGTGACGGTGGCGTGCGCGAATCAGAAGGCGCCCGCGGAAATGGCGCTGACGGGCCTCGAGTCGGCCGTGGCGGCGGCGCAGCCCGAGATCGAGAAGTTCGCCGGCGCTCAGATGGCCGGCATCACCGACGCGGTGGCTGCCGCCAGGAAAAGTTCGAGGGCGGCGACTACGCCGGCGTGATCGCCGACGTGCAGACCGTCACCAGCCAGGTCACGGCCGCGGCTACCGCCGCGGCCACCGCCAAGACCGCACTCGTGACCGAGTGGGGCACCTACGCCGGTCTGCCCGCGATGGTGGGCCAGGTCACCGCAAAGATGACCGAGCTCGGCGCGATGAAGCGCCTGCCCGCGGGCATGGACAAGGCCAAGCTCGACGGCGCCAAGGCGTCGCTCGACTCGGTCAACACGCTGTGGACCGCCGCATCCACCGCGTTCGAGCAGGGCGATCTGATGGCCGCCGTCGGCAAGGCGAAGGAAGTCAAGCCGACGCTCGAGAGCCTCCTGACCACGCTTGGCCTGGCCGGTATGGCCGCCAAGATGTAACAGCACTGGTGCCACGCTCGTCGTGGTCCAGCCCGGCCGGACGCCTTTCTAGTGGGGAGGGCTCCGGCCGGTTCTTTCTGTACCGGACCTGACCCGCTCTACGCTAGGCTCTACGAGAAAGTGGAGCCTTGCGCGTGAAGCCCGTGACGTCATCGATCGCCGCCGCCCTCATCGTGCTCGCGATCGGCGCGCTGCCCAGCGCTGCGGAGTATCGGACGGTGAAGGGCGAGGTCGTGGCTCCGTCCTGTACCGCCGATGAGGCCGGCGGCCCCGCCACCGAGAGCCCTGCCGCCCGCACCATGCGCTGCGCCCGGCGGGGCGTGCAGATGGCCATCCAGACGAGCGATGGGCTGTATCTCGTCGAAGGCGACTACGCCGCCAACAACAACGCGAAGCTGCTCGACTTCGTGGCCAAGAAGGTCGAGGCCAAGGGCAGCGTGACCGAGCGCGACGGCAAGACGACCATCAACATCGCCGCGATGATGGTGCAGAAGGCCGAGAAGTAGCCGCGCCGCCTCGCCGTCCACTCCCGGTGAGGTCACGCTCTCACTGGGTGTATCTCTTCGGCCGACTCGCGCCAGGCGTGTCGCTCGCGCAGGCGCGGGACGCGCTCAACGCGCCCTACCGGCGCATCCTCGAAGAGGTCGAGGCGCCGCTCCTCACCGGCGTGAGCGACCAGACGAGGGCGCAGTTCATCGCCAAGCAGATCGTCGCCACCGACGGATCGCGCGGACAGATGGCGCGCATGACAGTGGTCGGCGCCGGAGTGGGACTGCTCGCGGCCTTTGGTGTCGGCGCCGCCGCGCAGTCGCTACTCTACGGGCTCGGTGGCTTCGATCCGCTGGTCGTGGCGAGTTCCGTGGGCCTGCTGGAGATCATCGCGCTGGCCGCGGCGCTGGCGCCGGCGATGCGGGCCGCGCGCATCGATCCGATGCGCGCCCTGCGCTGGGACTAGCCGCGCGTGCCCCACCTGCACAGCGCCACACGCGGTGACGCGACACGGAACCAAACACCACACCTGGTGTCCAACACTTACAACTGACGACAATCGGGCCCGAACGTCGTCCTTCGAAAGCGCGTGACCGCGCCTCGACGGGCGGAACATGCGCGAGGAGGACTGGCTATGCCTCGTGATCTGTTCGGAAACGTCACTCAGCCGTTCGACGGCGTCGGCGCGCGGTCGCGCTACACCGTACCTCTCTCGCTCGCGGCGCACACCCTCGTCGTCGCGGCCATCGTCGTCGTGCCCCTCGTGGCGTCCGACGCATTGCCGGCTCTGCGTGAACGCCTCCAGCTGTCGCTGGTCACGCCGCTCGTGCCGCCCGAGCCGCCACGTCCGCGCGTGATTCAGCCGGCCGACGTCGCTGTTGCCAATCCCGACGCGGCACCGCTCGACGTGCCCGACCGGATCACCGAGGAGCCGGCGTGGCAGCGCGATCCGATGGCCACCGCCAACGACGGCCCCGGCATCTTGAACGGCGTGATCGACGGCGTCGACACGCTCGTGCCGCCGCCTCCACCGCCTGTGGAGAAGCTGCCCGCCAAGGTGCGCGTGGGCGGCGAGGTGCGGCCACCCGCGAAGATCCACGACGCGGCGCCCGCCTATCCCGCCATTGCGCAGTCGGCGCGCGTGCAGGGCATCGTGATCATCCAGGCCACGATCGGCGTGGATGGCCAGGTGATCGACGCCACGGTGCTGCGCTCGGTGCCGCTGCTCGACGAGGCCGCGCTCGCGGCCGTGCGGCAATGGCGCTACACGCCTACGCGCCTCAACGGCGCGCCGGTCGCGGTCGTGATGACCGTGACCGTCAACTTCACCTTGAGGTGACCGCCATGAGCGCCTATGCCCCCAAATATGCGCCACTGGCGGTGATGCCGCGCCGCCTGCACGCCACCGCCGACATGAACATCGCGCCGATGATCGACGTGCTGCTCGTGTTGCTCGTGATCTTCATGGCCGCCCTGCCGCTGTCGCAGCAGGGACTCGACGCCACCGTGCCGGCCGAAACGCAGCGAAGCACCAGTCCGCCCATCACCTCGCAGATCGTGGTCGAATACTCGGCCGCGCGCCGGATCTCGCTGAATCGCGAGGATCTCACGCTCGGCCAGTTGCGCGACCGCCTGCGCGACGTGTTCGCCGGCCGCCTCGACAAGACGCTCTATCTCATGGGCGACGGCGCCCTGCGCTACGGGGAGGTCATCTCGGTCATCGACGTCGCCAAAGGCGCGGGAGTGGACCGGGTAGGCATCATCACTCCGGCCATGAGACACTGACAGAAACGGCCCAGCCGGGAAGCAATCCCGACTGGGCCGTTGTTGAATCTTGTGATCTCTCGATCTCGTGATCTTGTGATCGATCATCCGATCTACCGATCTTTCGATCAATCGATCACCAGATCACTAAATCACCAAATAGCAGAGACCGTCTTCCTGCCTTTGTCTCTGTCTCTGTCCGCGTCTAGATGGCCTTGAGCAACGCCTTGACCTTGTCGGTGGCTTCCCAGGTCATGCCCTTCTTGCCGAAGTGTCCGTAGTTGGTGGTCTGCGAGTAGATCGGCCGGCGCAGGTTCAACTGCTCGATGATCTCGGCCGGCTGGAAGTTGAACACACGGTTGACGGCGCGGACGATCTTCGCCACAGGCACGGTGGCCGTGTCAAACGTCTCGATGTGCACGCTCACCGGATCGGGATAGCCGATCGCGTAGGCGAACTGCACTTCACAGCGCTCGGCGAGCTTGGCAGCCACGATGTTCTTCGCCACCCAGCGGCCCATGTAGGCCGCGCTCCGGTCGACCTTGCTCGGATCCTTGCCCGAGAACGCGCCGCCGCCGTGACGGCCCATGCCGCCGTAGGTGTCGACGATGATCTTTCGGCCGGTCAGGCCAGTGTCGCCCTGGGGCCCGCCGATGACGAAGCGGCCGGTGGGGTTGATGAGGAACTGCGTCTTGTCGGAGAGCATCTTCGCGGGCAGCACCTTGCGGATCACCTGCTCGATGCAGAACTGCTCGATCTCCTTGTGCGACACGTCGGCGGCGTGCTGCGTCGAGATCACGACGTTCGAGATGCCCACGGGCTTGTGGTTCTCGTAGATCACCGACACCTGCGACTTGGCGTCGGGGCGGAGCCACGGCACGGCGCCGCTCTTGCGGATGCGCGTCAGTTCGCGGCCCAGACGGTGGGCGAACATGATCGGCGCGGGCATCAGCTCGGGCGTCTCGTTGCTGGCGTAGCCGAACATCAGCCCCTGGTCGCCGGCGCCCTGCTTGGCGGTCTTCTTGCCCACCGCCTTCCTGGCATCGACGCCCTGCGCGATGTCGCTCGACTGCTGGGTCACCAGCAGGTTGATGAACACCTTGTCGGCGTGGAAGACGTCGTCGTCGTTGACGTAGCCGATCTCGCGAATCGCCTCGCGCGCGATCTTGTCGAAGTCGAGCTTGGCCTTGGTCGTGATCTCGCCGCCGATGACCACGACGTTCGACTTCACGAACGTCTCACAGGCCACGCGGCTGAACTTGTCGCCCGCCAGGCATGCGTCGAGTACGGCGTCGGAAATCGTGTCGGCGACCTTGTC
>JANORI010000367.1:0-2870 GCA_031415235.1 Acidobacteriota bacterium
CCAACGCCGCTCGCGAAGGCGTGTCGCATCTCGTGATCTTCAAACTCGAGAACGCGCTGACGACCGACGTGTCATCGGCGACCGTCGTCACCACGTACCTGCTCACGGCCTCGAACTTGAGACTGCGGCCGATCCTCACGCGGGCCCTCAAGCCCGGTACGCGCATCGTGGCGCACAACTTCGGTTTCGGCGACTGGACCCCGGCGAAGGTCGAGACCTTCACCGACACCTCGAACCGCCGCCGCACGCTGTATCTGTGGACCACCGACGGCATCGTGCGGCCGTAGCCGCCACCTACGCGAGCCGGCGGGATCGGCTGAGAGCCGACGCCGCAGCCCTCGCCGCCGGCCACCACCGCCTCGCCGTCCTGCGCCTGGCGGTCGCGGGCGCGGCCGCGGCGACCGCCGTGCTCACGTTTGGCACCGGCCACCTCGCGCCACTCTGGCTCCTGCTGCCGGCGCTGATCTTTCTCGGCCTCGCCGTGGCTCACGCCCGGCTGCTCGCGGCCCAGACCCGCGTGCGCCGAGTCCTCGCCTTCGTCGACGACGGCATCGCGCGAGTCGAGGACCGCTGGCAGGGACGAGGCGCGACCGGCCTGCAGTACTCGCCGCCCGATCATCCCTACGCCGACGACCTCGACATCTTCGGACCCGCCAGCCTCTTCGATCTGTTGTCGACGCCGCGCACCGAGGCTGGCCAGTCCACACTCGCCAGTTGGCTGCTGCATCCAGCCACGCCCGAGGTCGCGCGCGCCCGCCAGTCGGCGACGGCCGACTTGGCCACTCGAGACGCGCTGCGTGAGGACCTTTCGGTGCTTGGGCCAGACATGCCGCTTGCGGCGGCGACGGCGGCGCTCGGCGCCTGGGCCAGCGCCCGCACGAGCAAGGTGCCCCGATGGGCGCCGGTGGCCCTCGGACTGCTGTCGGGCGCCACGATGGTCAGCCTGGTCTTGTGGATCGCCAGCGGCGAGCCTCCGCTGTGGATGGGCGGGCTCGTCGGGCTCCAGGCGCTCACCGGGTGGGGACTCAGGCGCCACGTGGTGAGGGTCATCCACGACGTCGAACCGCGGGCCCGCGATCTGGCGCTCGCCGCGGCGCTCATCGCGCGCCTCGAGGGCGAGGCCTTCGACGCACCGGCGCTCGTGGCGGTGCAGCAGCGGCTCGCCGCCAGCGGGCTGCCGGCCTCGCGCGAGATCCAGCGTCTGACGCGTCTTGTCGAGCTGCTGACGTCGCGACAGAATCAGATCTTCGGGCCGATCTCGGTGCTGCTGTTTTGGGCCACGCAGCTGGCGTGGGCCGTGGACCGGTGGCGCCAGCGCGCCGGGCGCTTCGTCCCTGACTGGACGGCTGCGCTCGGCGAACTCGAGGCGATGGCAGCCCTCGGCACCTACGCCGCCGAACACCCCGATACGGTGTTCCCCACCTTCGTCGAGGGCGCGCCGCGGATTCTGGCGCGCGGACTCACCCACCCGCTGTTGCCCGCCGGCACGGCCGTGGGCAACGACCTCGCGCTCGGCGGCGAGGCGCCGCACCTCGTCATCGTCAGCGGCTCGAACATGTCGGGCAAGAGCACGTGGCTGCGCGCGGTGGGCGTGAACGTGGTGCTCGCGCACGCGGGCGCCCCAGTGTGCGCACTGGAGATGACGATGTCGCCGCTGATGCCGGCCGGCACGCTGCGCGTGCAAGACTCACTGCAGTCGGGACGGTCGCGCTTCTTTGCCGAGATCACCAAGCTTCGCCAGATTGTGGAGCAGGCGCGTTTGGCCCGCGCGGGCGCGCCAGCCACGCTGTTCCTTATCGACGAACTGCTGTCCGGCACCAACTCGCATGACCGGCGCCAGGGCGCCGAGGGCGTCCTGCGAGGCCTGCTCGCGCTCGGCGCCATCGGCATGGCCACGACCCACGACCTGGCGCTGACCGATCTGGCCGGCGCTCTGTCGCCGCGTGCCGCCAACATGCACTTTGCCGACCGCTTCGATCAGGGCGGGCTCGAATTCGACTACCACCTGCGCGACGGCGTCGTCGGGACGAGCAATGCCATCGCGCTGATGAGATCGGTGGGCCTCGAGGTGTGAAGGCCGGTAGAATATCCGACGCCATGGACGTCGAACAGCTCGGACTCTTCTACCTCGGTCGCCGCTACGACCCGGCCGCGCGCCAACGCACGAGCGAACCGGTGCTCTACGACTCGGCCGACCTGCTGACCCACGCCGTCTGCATCGGCATGACGGGCAGCGGCAAAACCGGCCTCGGGATCACGCTCATCGAGGAGGCCGCCATCGATGGCCTGCCCGTGCTGGCGATCGATCCGAAGGGCGACCTCGCGAATCTGATGCTCACCTTCCCGGGGCTCTCGGCGCAGGAGTTCGCCCCGTGGGTGAATCCCGACGAAGCCCGCGCCCAACAGATCACGACCGAGCAATTCGCCGCGAAGGAGGCCGAGCGCTGGAAGAACGGACTGGCCGAATGGGGCCAGGACGGCGATCGAATCCGCCGTCTCAGGGCGGCGGCCGACGTGTCGGTCTACACGCCGGGAAGCCGCGCCGGACTGCCACTCTCAATCCTCGAGACGTTCAACGCGCCCCCGAAAGCCGTGGCCGACGAGCCAGAGCTGCTGGCGGCGCGCGTACAGTCGGTGGCCACCAGTCTGCTCTCACTGGCTGGCGTCACGAGCGACCCGACGACCAGCCGTGAACACGTGCTCGTGTCCACGCTGCTGCAGGAGGCGTGGCGCGCTGGCCGCAATCTCGATCTGCCGACGCTCATCAGCCAGGTGCAGTCGCCCCCGGTCACCAAGGTGGGCGTGCTCGATCTCGAGTCGTTCTATCCGGCCAACGATCGGTTCGGGCTGGCGATGCGGCTCAATAACGT
>JANORI010000368.1:0-3365 GCA_031415235.1 Acidobacteriota bacterium
CAGCAGATTGGGCTCGGCGTAAGGATCGCGCGCGAAGGTCTCGCCCTGCAGGCCGACGCGGCCGTTGGCCTCGTAGAGGTCGAGACGGCCGTCGTTGTCGAAGTCCATCAAGGCCATGCCGAACCGCGTGAAGCGGCGGCTGGCCACGCGCAGGCCCACCATGTTGGTGGCATCGACGAAGAACGACCCGTCGTTCCGGAAGTAGGAGTCAGACTCGGTGTCGAGATTCATCACCAGCAGGTCGTTATCCCCGTCGTCGTCGACATCGGCCGCGTGTACGCCCATGCCGGCCTTGGGGGTGCCGTCCTGATCGATGGCCACGCCCATCGGCAGCGCCGACTCCGTGAACCGGCCCCCGCCTTGATTGATCCATAAATGGTTTGGCGTGCCGTCGTTGGCCACGAACACATCGACCCGGCCATCGCCGTTCACGTCGTCGGCCAGCACGCCCAGGCCGTTGCCGCGCGCTGTGCCGAGTCCAGCCGCCGCTGACTCGTCGGTGAACGTGCCGTTGCCGGCGTTACGGAAGAAGAGATCGCTCGACGGCGCGTCGTAGTTCCTCGGCGCGCAGAAGTCCACGACCCCGGTCAGGCTGAAACACTGCCGCTCGCGGTCGGGTGCCCAGTCAAGGTAACGCGTGACGAAGAGATCCAGGTCGCCATCCTCGTCGGCATCGAAGAACGTGGCGCTCGTGCTCCATCCGCTGCCGGCCACCCGCGCCGTGGCCGTCACGTCCGTGAATCGTCCGCGCCCGTCGTTCTGCAGCAGCACGTTGGCGCCCAGGTTGGTCAGATAGACGTCGACGTCGCCATCGGCGTCGTAGTCGCCCGCGGCCACGCCCATGCCGTACCCGGGCACGTCCACGCCGCTGCCAGAGGTGGCGTCGTCAAAACGTCCGCGGCCGTCGTTGCGAAACAGGCGATGCCGGGGCCCTGCGTCCGTCCCTTCGAGCACGCCGCTCTGCACGAGCAACGCGTCGAGATCGCCGTCGCTGTCCATGTCGAAGAGCGCCGCCCCGCCGCCCATGATCTCCGGAAGTCGATACGTGGACCCAACGTGCCCCGATCGATGCGTAAACACGAGGCCAGATGCCTGCGCCACGTCCTCGAACCAGGGGGAGGACGCAGCTGCTGGGCCGCCCGCGCCAGTGGCGCCCCCAACCGGAGCCGGAGCAGACGGCGCCTGCCCGCACGCCGCCAGCGCGAACGCCAGCACACCCGCGACGCCCACTCGCCTCAACTGCGCCAGTCGCACTACGACTTCCCTTTCGCCGCAAGTTGCCGCTCGAGCTCGACCAGCTTCGGGTGCGACGGCGCGACGCGCTCGGCGCGCGCGAGCCAGCGCGCCGCGTCGTCGTACGCGCCCGTCGCTACGGCGGCCGAGGCTCCGCCGATGAGCGCATCCCCAAGCAGCGGGTCGCGCGCCAGCGCCTCGCGGAACGCAGCCAGCGCCTCGGCCGTGCGGCCACGTTCCTGCCGCACCATGCCCAGCCAGCCGAGCGCCACGGCATCGCGAGGATTGGCTGCCGCGGCCGCGGCGAGCCACCTTTCCGCGTCGTCGAGCCGCGTGCGCCGCCACGCCACGACCCCGCGGAGCCGCACCGCATCGCCGTCGCCCGGGCGCAGCGCCAGGGCCCGTTCCACGAGCCGATCGGCCTCGTCGTAGGCCCCGGCGAAGAGATGCGCCGTGGCCAGGTGCATCGTGGCGTCGAAGTTGTCGGGCGACGTCTTCAGCACGCCTGCGAGAATGCGCCGCGCGTCGTCGGTGCGGCCGGCCGTGGCGTAGACGCCGCCCAGATAGGTCAGCAGCTCGCGGTCGTTGGGACGGTCCGTGCGCAGGCGCTCGAGTAGCGCAATCGACTCGGGATATCGGCCCTCGACGCTGAGCGCCGTGGCTTCCTTCAACATCGCCGCGAAGCCGCGCCGGTAGACGCCCACTTCGTCGAGCCACGCGTCGGCCCACATGGGCACTCCAGGTGCGCCCGCCGCCGCCGCATCCGCGGCCTCGCGTTCGCGCCCAAGCGCGCGATACGCGGTGGCGAGCACCTGATAGACGTAGCGGTCGGTGGGCGCGCGATCGAGCAGCGCCTCGAGCGCCGCAGCGGCGTCGGCATGCTGCCCTTTGGCCGTCTGCACACGCGCGAGTCCCGTGGCGCCGGCCGAATCGCGCGGCGCCAGATTCACCGCGACTCTGAAGGCGGCTTCGGCGCCGTCGAGGTCGCCCCTGTCGAACAGCAACAACCCGCGACGCCAGCGCGCCGGCACGTAGTCGGGCGACAGCGCGATGGCCTTGTCGAAGCCAGCCAGCGCCGCGTCGGTGTCGCCCTCGCGCGACTTCAGCCGCGCCAGGTGATACCACCAGCGCCCGTGCGTCGCCGGCATCGTCGTGCCGGTGACATAGACGTCGCGCGCCTGCGCCGTCAGCCCATTGGCTTCGAGCGCCATGCCCACACGACCCCAGTTGTTGCCATCGGCCGGTGACTCGCGCAGCGTCGCGAGCTGCTCGTCAACGACTGCTGAGACGGCAGGATCGAGCACGCCGAACGACGCCACGTCGGGGGGCACCGGACCACCTCCGCAACCCGCCGCAGCCAGTCCCACGACACAGACGGCGACGGTGATGACGGGGACGTGCAGGAATCGGACGAACACGGCTCTCGAGGTTCAGGCTACCACCTTCGCCGAAATCACCACGGCAGAAATGGGCCGACGGCGCCATATAATCGCTCACCGTTGGCTCTTACCCCCGGCACGCGTCTCGGCGTTTACCAGATCACCGCGCCGCTTGGCGAAGGCGGCATGGGGCAGGTGTGGCGAGCCACCGACACCACGCTCGGCCGCCAGGTGGCCATCAAGATCCTGCCGGACGCGTTTGCCACCGACCCCGGTCGGCTGGCGCGCTTCGAGCGCGAAGCCAAGACGCTCGCGTCGTTGAATCATCCACATATTGCGGCGATTTACGGGTTCGAGAAATCGTCCCCTTCGACAAGCTCAGGGCCGGCTTGGATGCACGCGCTCGTGATGGAACTGGTCGAGGGCGAGGACCTCTCACAGCGCATTGCCCGCCTCCGCGCCCCCGGCGCTTCAGCGAGGCGGGCAGGAATGCCTCTCGACGAGGCGCTGCCCATCGCGAAACAAATCGCCGAGGCGCTCGAGGCCGCGCACGAGCAGGGGATCGTCCATCGCGATCTGAAGCCCGCCAACATCAAGGTGCGCGCGGACGGCACGGTGAAGGTGCTCGACTTCGGTCTCGCCAAAGCGCTCGATGTGAATCCTGCGAGCGCGACGGCGGACAACTCGCCGACGATCACGAGCCCGGCGGCGATGACCGCGGCCGGCGTGATCCTCGGCACCGCCGCGTACATG
>JANORI010000369.1:0-13289 GCA_031415235.1 Acidobacteriota bacterium
GTCATCGCCAGCGTTCGGCCATCAGGCGACAGCGACATGCCTTGAGCCACCGGTCTTCCGGACAGGTCGCCAGAAATCGTGAACGCGGTGGTGTCTGGCGTGGGCTCCGTTCGACTGCGGAGCAGCGCCGCGCCGGTCACGAGCGCCCCCGCCAGCGCAGCCGCCACCAGCCCGACCGGCAGCGCCAAGACGCGACGAGGCCGCCGTGCCGCGGCGTCATCAGGAGCCTGGGCCTTGCGTAGAGCGTCTCCCGCCGATCCGGCGGCGCCGGCCAGGTGGAACGCCAAATCGCGCGCCGACTGAAAGCGGTCGGCGGCGTTCTTCTCGAGGCAATGCGTCACGATGCGCGCGACTTCGGCCGGCACCGGTACGCCGAGCGACTCGAACTCCGCCGGCTCGCTCTTGAGGATCGCGTTCAGCATCTCGACGCTCGAATCACCGCGGAACGCCCGCTGGCCCGACAGCATCTCGTAGAGCGTCACGCCCAGCGCGAAGATGTCCGCACGATGATCGGCCTCGGTGCCACGCACCTGTTCGGGCGCCATGTAGCCTACGGTGCCCATCACCGTGCCATGCGCGGTCGCCGGCCGTGCCGTCACGGTGGTCGCGTCCCCTGGCGCTCCGGTGGAGGCGTCGCGCAACTTCGCCAACCCGAAGTCCAAGACCTTGGCCGTGCCGTCGCGCGTGAGGAAGATGTTGTCGGGCTTCAGGTCACGGTGCACGATGCCACGCTCGTGCGCCGCCGCCATCGCCCGCGCCACCTGCGTCGCCAGCTCGATGGCCGTGCGCACCGGCAGCCGTCCGCGCGCGATGCGCGCACCGAGCGTCTCGCCTTCGAGCAGCTCCGACACGATGTAGGGGCCGTGCTCGGCGCTGCCCGGACCGATGTCGAAGACCGCCAGGATGTTCGGGTGGTTGAGCGCGGCGGCGGCCCGCGCCTCCTGCTCGAACCGCGCCAGCCGATCGGAATCGGTGGCCGAGTCAGCGGCGATCACCTTGACCGCCACCTCGCGGCCGAGTCGCGTATCACGCGCCCGGTAGACATCGCCCATACCGCCGGCGCCGAGCGGCGCAAGGATCTCGTACGGGCCAAGCCTGGTGCCAGCGGTCAATGGCATCGTGCGGCGCCCATTCTAGCCCGACCGCGACAACGGAAGCCGGCGGACCCGCAAGTGATTGCGTCCGATGCTCACGACCGCGCCAATCGACACCTCGGCCTCGATGCGGGGCCAGATGCGGACGAGCAAGTCGACGAGTGCCGCTGCCTTCAGTCCTTCGATACGAATCCGTACGACCGATGGCGCGCTCGCTCCCTGAACAGCGAGCACCGCATGGAAGTCGGCGTCGAGCGTGACGCAGCACCGGCCGTCGTGACGGCCCCGGTTCAGGATCTCGACGTCCGATGCGCGGCTCAGGCCAAGTTCCCCGACATGGACCGCGTCCCAGCCAGCAGAGCGAAGGTGTTCGGCGGCGGTGCGTGGTATGCCCTGATCGAGCAGCAGCGCGGTCATGCCACGATCAGCGGCTCGATGCGGTCGTCCAGTTGGGAGGCTGCAAACGCCAGCGCCTGCCGGATGTCCTCGTCCTCGAGCTCCGGATACTCACGTCGCAGTTCGTCTCGTTCGGGATACAGGGCCAACGCTTCGAGCACCCGGCGCACCGTGAGGCGCATGCCACGAATGCACGGCTGCCCGTTAAGAATGGCAGGGTCGACGGCAATGCGATCGAACGGCGCGTTCATGGTCGGCGTTCAGGATACCGCCAATCAGGCCTCACGGGTGCCCGCCCCTCGTCCGTGCCCTGGGAGGCGCTGTGCACGTCGCCGCACGGGAACGGCAGTGACACCCCTCCGCCCGCCGGCAGGGCTTCCGTCCGGCAGTTACGGTATTCTCAGCGCCGCCTTGAGCTGCGCCGCCGTCAGCCCCTTCACGTAGACGGGCGTGCCGGCGTCGAACTCCTTCGCGCGCGCCAGGCCGCCCACGACGACCGGATCGAAGCCGGCGTCGGTCACCAGCCGCACGGCGATGGCCGTGGCCTCGGGGTCATCGCTCGCAATGGGAATGCCGAGCTTCTCGCCGGCGCGATGCGCCTCTTTGGTGACCTGCACGAAGCTGAGCGCGTTCAGCGCCCGCACCAGCCGCACGCCTGGCAGGTATTCCTTCGACGTCACGCCGGTACCGCGCGCGAGCGCGTCCTTCCCTACCTCACCGTCGCGATCCACGCGCGGGTTGCCCACGTCGATCACCACCTTGCCCTTCATCAGCGCAGCGTAGTCCTTGCCCACTTGCGGCGTTGCGCCGTACGGCACCGCGATGAGGACGACGTCGCCGAACCTCGCGGCCTCTTCGGGCAGCCCGGCCTTGGCCTTGGATCCGGCCTGGGCCACCAGGTCCTTCAGGTTCTCGGGGTGGCGCGACGAGAAGAACACCTCGTGCCCGGCCTTGGCCCAGAGCAGACCAAGCGCCCCGCCCTGCCGGCCCGAGCCGATGAGGCCAATCTTGAGCGGCTTCGCGGGTGTCTGGCCCGCTGCGCCGTGGGGCCACAGCGCCAGCGCGCCTCCGGCAGCCATGAACGTTCGACGGGAGATGCGCAACGACGGAGTCTGGGTCACGGGGCCTCCAAGGCTCGAATGGCGCGAGTATACCGCCGCCGGCTGCTCCAGTTCGCGACGTGGCGACAGCGTGAGGGCGCGACAGCGCGAAGGCGTGACGGTGCGACAGCGCGACAGAGTGTTCTGTCCCGCCCCAGCCCCTAGCCCCCAGCCCCTGGCTCGTTCGCGTATTCGAACCCGAAGCGTCCCTTGACGCACAAGTTGCCCTGCGTCGTGGCGTTCTCGAAGGGCGAGGTCACCTTCACGATGCGCTCGTCCTGCACGTGGGCGGTGAGCGTGCACCCGACGCCGCAGTACGGGCAGATGGTGTCGGTCACCTGCTGGCGCTCGGGCGCCCACTGGCCGGCGGCGCGCAGCTCGAACTCCGTCGTCGCCATGAGTGCACCGGTCGGGCACACCGCAATGCAGTTGCCGCAGTAGACACAGGCCGACTCGGGCAAGGGCACATCGAACTCGGTCGAGATGTGCGCGTGGAAGCCGCGACCCGCCACGGCGATGGCGAACGTGTTCTGTGCGTCGGTGCCGCAGGCCTCGACACACTTGTAGCAGAGCACGCACTTGGCGTAGTCGCGCACGTACAGGTCGTTGTCGATCTTCACCGGCGGCCTCACCGTGGCCGCTCCCGGCCCGAAGCGCGACGGCTCCGCCCCATACTCGGCCAGCAGCGGGCGCAGCTCATCGGCGGTCGACAAGTCCACCGACGAGGCGAGCAGTTCCAGCACCACCTTGCGCGACACGCGCACGCGCGCCGAGTTGGTCTGCACCTGCATCCCTGGTTCCGCCTGGCGTGAACAGGCCGGCGCCAGCACGCGCGCGCCTTCCACCTCCACGACGCACACACGGCACACGTTCACGGGCGTGAGCGTGTCGAGATAGCAGAGCGTCGGCACGTCCTTCCCCACGGCGCGGCAGGCGTCGAGCAACGTACTGCCTTCGGACACGGTCACCGGCTGCCCATCCACCGTCAAGGACACGGCCGCGCGGGCCGCCCGTGGCGGCTCCACCGGCAGCGCCACGGCACGCGGCGGCAGACGGAACCAGATGGCGTCGTGCTGCTCACTCATGAGGCCCGCTCCGTCCTGAACACCTGCAGGCGCTGCACCGCCGATTCAATCGCCGACGAAGCGGTCTGGCCCAAGCCGCAGATCGACGCATCGCGCATCGCCTGGCCCAGTTCTGACAGCAGATGCAGCCGTTCGGGTGTCATCGTGCCGGAGCCCGCCCGCACCTGATCGAGCAGTTCCCGCTGGCGCACGGTGCCGACCCGGCACGGCACGCACTGGCCGCAGCTCTCGTCTTCGAAGAACCGAGCGATGCGGCCGAGCACGTCCGGCAGATCGGCGGTGTCATCGAACACCATCACCACGCCGGAGCCGAGCGTGAGCGACGCCGCCCGGGCATCCTCGAACGTCAGCCTGAGACTGAGCGATTCGGGCCCCACGAACATCCCCGCCGCGCCGCCCAGCAGGAGCGCCTGCAGCGGACGTCCACTCGACACTCCACCAGCCAGGGCCAGCAGCTCGCCGAGCGTGCGGCCGAACGGCAGCTCGTAGAGCCCGGGCGTCGTGACGTGACCCGACACGCAGAAGAGGCGTGTGCCGGTCGACGCGAGCGTGCCGGTCTGCGCCCACGCCGCGCCACCCTCAGTCAGGATGTCGAGCACGTTGGCCAGTGTCTCCACGTTGTTCACGACGGTGGGCTGGCCGAACACCCCCACCTGACTCGGGAACGGCGGCTTCGACCGCGGCTCGCCGCGCTTGCCTTCGAGCGAGTTGAAGAGCGCGGTCTCTTCCCCACAGATGTAGGCCCCCGCGCCGCGCCGCACCTCGAGCTCGAAGCGATGACCGGAGCCCGCAACATTTGCGCCGAGGAATCCGGCCGCGCGCGCTTGCGCCACCGCACCCGCGATCCGGTGTTCCGCGTCTGGATACTCTCCGCGCACGTAGAGGAAGCCCTTCTCGCTGCGCGTGGCGATGCCGCAGATGGTCATGGCCTCGACGATCGCGAAGGGGTCGCCGGTCATGAGCACGCGGTCCTTGAAGGTGCCGGGCTCCGACTCGTCGGCGTTGCACACGACGTAGTGCGGCAGCGCCGGCTCGGCGGCCACGGCCGCCCACTTTGTGCCGGTGGGAAATGCCGCACCGCCACGGCCCATGAGCCTGGCCGCCGACACCTCGGCGATGATGCCCGCGGGGCCAAGCTCGATCGCGCGCGCCAGCGCCTGGTAACCTCCGGACGCGCGATAGGCGTCGAGGCTCGTCGGATCCACCATCCCCACCCGCCGCAGCAGCTGGAGTGTTGGCTGGCCGGCCTGCGGCACGACCTGCCGCAGCTCCGCCAGCGACTCGCGCAGGCCGCGCGTGGCCGGCGTGGCCATGGCGGCGACCACCTCGGCGGCGCTCCGTGCCGGCGCCACCACCGTGCGCACGAGCGGGTCACCGGCCGCCACCACCATCACGGCAGGGGCGCGTTCGCATTGCCCCAGGCACGGGCTGCGCTGCCACGCGCCGCCGGCCAGCGCCGACCGACCACCGGGCGGGCCAATCGCGGCGTCGAGGTCGCGGCAGAGCGTTTCGCCGCCCTGCACCCGGCACGCGATGTCGTCGCACACATGTGCCACGGTGCGAGCGCGCGGTTCGGTGGCGAACAGATGATAGAAGGTCAGCACGCCCCAGGCCTCGGCCGGCGGCACGACCAGGCGTTGGCAGATGTAGTTCATCGCCCCGCGGCTCACCCAGCCCACGCGGTCTTGCACCGCATGGAACGCCGGCAGCAGCAGGTGACGCAGCGCGACCGCTGCCGGGCGTCCTCCGCGCGAGGCTCGGCCATCGCGCGCCGCATCGCGCACGCCGCCGTCCCAGCCGCTCTCGGGTGAGCCAAGCAGCCGGTCCACCGCGTCGCGTTCCTCGGCGGTGGCCTCGGGGCCAACGACGTGAATATCCACGCGCCTATCCTTCCACGGCTTCGAGACGAATCGCGGCGGCCTTGAATTCCGCGGTGCCTGATTTCGGGTCGGTGGCGTCGATGGTCAAGTGGTTGGTCGCGACCTCGTCCGGAAAGTGCAACGTCATGAACGTGAGGCCGGGGCGCAACGCACGGTCGATGTGCACCGGAGCCACGACCGCCCCGCGCCGGGAACGCACGCGCACGGCTTGCCCCTCGAGGAGTCCCAGGCGTGCCGCGTCCTCGGGCGAGACGTCGATGGTCTCGCCGCGCCGCACGGGCGAGGCATAGCCGCCGGTCTGCACGCCAGTGTTGTATTCCTCGAGGCGGCGGCCCGTTGTGAGCCGCAGCGGGTACTCGTCGTCGAGCGCCTCGACCGGCAGCTCGTGCGCCACCACCGAGAAGGGCGCGCGCGGGCCGCCAACCGGCCGCTCCCACAGGCGGCCGTGCAGGAACGTCTCGCCGGGATGCGACTCGTCGTAGCACGGCCACTGCAGCCCGGGGCCCCCGACGCGCGTCGTGGGCGCGGTGGGGTGGAGACCGGGGCCCCCGACGCGCATCGTGAGCGCGTTGGGGTGGAGACCGCCCTCGGCCGCCAGCCGCGCATAGCTCATGCCGGCATGCACCGGCGACAGCGTGCGCAGCTCGTTCCACACGCGCTCGGCGTCGGGCGCCCCCCAGTCGACGCCCATGTGCCTGGCCAGGTCGAAGATGATCGCGAGGTCGTCACGGCACTCGCCCGGCGGGGTCTTCGCGCGCCGCACGCGCTGCACGCGCCGCTCGCTCGACGTGAACGTGCCGTCCGACTCGAACGCACCAGCCGCCGCGGGCAAGGCCACGTCGGCCAGATCCACCGTGGCCGTGTGCATCACGTCCTGTACCACGAGCAGGTCGAGTGAGCGCAGCAGGTCCACGCTGCGATGCTGATCGGCCTCCGACTGCGCCGGGTTCTCGCCAATCACGTAGAGTGCCTTGAGCGTGCCGTGCTCCATGGCCTCGAACATCCCGGTCAGGTGCAGGCCCTTGGCAGGCGGCACCCGCACACCCCACACGCGATCGAACTTCGCGCGCACCTCGTCGTTCTCGACGTGCTGGAAGCCCGGCAACCGGTCCGGCAACGCGCCCATGTCGCCGCCGCCCTGCACGTTGTTCTGGCCGCGCAGGGGATTGATACCCGATCCCCAGCGGCCCACGTGTCCGGTCAGCAGCGCCAGGTTGATGAGCGCCAGCACGTTGTCCACGGCGTTGTGATGCTCGGTGATGCCGAGCGTCCAGCAGATCATCGCGCGCCGGGCGGTGGCAAACGCGTGCGCCATCTCGCGAATCACGCCGGCCGGCACGCCGGTGGCCGCTTCGCCGCGCTCGAGCGTCCAGGGCAGCACCGACACCTTGAAGGCGTCGAACCCGGTCGTGGCATGCCGGATGAACTCGTTGTGTGCCAGTCCCGACACGATGATCTCGCGCGCCATGCTGTGCGCCAGCGCGATGTCGGTGCCCACGTCGAGCCCCGCCCACAGGTCGGCCCACTGTGCCGACGACGTGCGCCGGGGATCGATGGTGAAGAGCCGTGCGCCTTGCCGCACCCCCTTCAACAGATGGTGAAAGAAAATCGGATGCGTGTCACGTGCATTCGACCCCCACAGCAGTACGCAGTCCGTCTCTTCGATTTCGCGATACGAACTCGTCCCGCCACCCATGCCGAAGACCGCCGCCAGACCGGCGACGCTTGGCGCGTGTCAGGTGCGGTTACAACTGTCGATGTTGTTCGACCCGATGACCACACGCGCGAACTTCTGCGCCGCGTAGTTCATCTCGTTGGTGCTCTTCGAACAGCTGAAGAGACCGAACGCCGAGGGACCGAACGCGTCGATGACCGACCGGAATCCCTGCGCCGCGCGGGCGAGCGCCTCGTCCCAGCTGGCGGGCCGCAGCGCCCCGCCCCGTGCATCGCGCACCATCGGTTGAGTGAGCCGTTGCATGCGAGCCATGCCAGAGAGAGTAGCACTAGACCGGCACGGATCCGGGCCGCGGATCGGCCGTGTGAAGGCGCGCTAGTCGCGTGTCCAGTGGGCCAGCGGCGTCGAGAGCAACAGGTAGCGCTTCCGCAGCGCGACGACGTGCGATGCCAGCGCCGATACGGGGAACTCTCCGGCCCGGCAGCGGTCGCGCAGCACGCGGATTTCATGACGATACAGGTCGTTCACCGCGTCGCGCAGGACACGCGGCGGCGTGTCCGTTCTGGGCACCAGGCCGTACCCCGCCAGCGCCTCGAGCACGCGTGGATGGAAGATCGGCATCAGCGGTCGCAGATCAGGAGATAGCCGCGTGCTTCCGACGCCACGATGCCCGTGGATTGAATGGACGCCACCAAGTCGCGGGCGCGCCGATACGCCGCGCACGCGCCCGCCCGGTTGCCGCGCCGGTCGCGCGCGCGCGCCAGGCCCATCCACGCCGCCGCGCTGTCGCCCTCGGCCAGCGCTCGGGTGTAACTCGCCTCAGCCAGTTCGTAGTCATCGACACGCGACCACAGTTCGCCGTCCACGAGGTCGATGGGCAGCGGCCAGCGGGCACGTTCACCCACCAGATCCAGCCGCGATGCGACCGCGCGCGCGTGTTCCAGCCACACCTGCATCTCGTCGCGTTCGTCCTGCGCGGCAGCTGCCGCCGCCCGCAGCACCGCGCTGGCGTAGGCGGACGGGGCGGCACCCGTCTCCCCCAGCGCCGCCAGCGCCGCCCGCACGTCGGTGAGCGCGTCGTCCCTGCCGCCGCGCATCGCGGCAGCGTGGGCCGCCTGCCACCCGGCCCACGCCCAAGCAGCTGCCACCAGCTCGCGGCAACTCCCGTGGGCGGCGTACCCAGCTCGCAGCTGCGACGCGGCGCCTGTGAACTCGCCGGCCGAAGCCGCGGTGGCGGCGGCATCGAGCACGACCGTTGCGTCCGACGGGCACGCGGGCGGTGGCAGCGTCTGCACCAACGGCAGCAGCGCCCAGACCAGCACCAATCCAGTCACGTTTGGGGACATCCGTGTACAACCGATTATCGCGCATCGGCGCCTCGCCAGTAGCCCGAGGGCGAGTTATCATGACATCGACTGGAAGGAGTCGACTGATGAAGCACGCTCACGTTTCCGCGTCGCGCCGGCGCGGCCTCGCCCTGATTGCCACGACGGCCGCCGTTCTGTCGTTGACTGTCGTCGGCGCCCAGCAACCTCCCGCTGCCGGGGCTCCGCCTCGTGCCGGTGCGCCTGCTGCGCAGACTCCGGCCGTCCCCACCGTCCCCGCCGTCCCCGCCGTCCCCGCCGCACCGACAGTGCCCACGTTGCCGCCGCCCGCGCGTGCGATCGTGCCGGTCGCGGCCAGCTCGGTGGCCGCCAAGCCAGACCAGTGGGTCGGCGAGTACGTGGCCATGACCGGGGTCGTTGACGCCAGCCTTGGACGCATGGCGTTCTCGGTGGATCAGGACAAGACCAAGAGCGCGCCGGACGTGCTTGTGCTGTCGCACCGCATGAGCGACGCGGTCACGCCCAACACCTACGTCACTGTGATCGGCCTGCTCATGAAGTACGACCCGGCGGACGTGGCCGCCAAATCGAAGGCGCACGCCCACGACCTGCCCCCGGAAGTCGCCGCCAGATACAAAGGCAAGCCGGTCGTCCTCGCGACCTCTGTGGTCAACGACAAGATGCTCGACCTCGCGCGCTTTCTCGCTCCGCCCTTGACGCCTGAAGAGGAAGCGCTCGCCAAGGCCATGAAAGGCGTGCCGGCCGCATCGGGCGAGATGCGCAAGGGCGCCGACGGTTCGAACGCCGAAATGGCTGCGAAAAACGTCGCCACGCTGACCGCCGCGTTCACCGAGGTCGAGACCTTCCTGAAGAAGCGCGGCAAGTTGGACGGCGTGAAGTGGGCGGCCGACGCACGCGCCAACGTGATGGCCGTCGAGAAGGCGGCCAAAACCGGCCAGTGGGATGCGGCCAAGACCGCGGCTGCCGCGGTCGGTAGTTCGTGCGCCACGTGCCACACGCCCTACCGCGAGCGCCTCGAAGACGGATCGTTCCGCTTCAAGGCCGGCGGCTAGTCGATCGTCTCGAGCGGCACGCGCCGCTCGAGACGATCGATCAATCGATACAGCGCGCGGCGGCTTACTCCCAAGTGAGCCGCCGCGGTCGTCTTGTTGCCCTTGGCCGCAGCCAGCACGGATCTGACGTGCTGGTACTGCGCGGCGTCTAGACGGGTCGAGGGTTCCGTTGGCGCGACCGTTGCCGCTCCCCCAGCCTCGGCCAGCGGCGGTCCGAGCGCCAGCGCCGTGCGCACTGCCGGCTCGGCCAACACATCCCCGTCCCACAGCACACTCGCCCGCTCGATCACGTTCTGCAGCTCGCGCAGGTTGCCCGTCCATGGCAGCTCCTGCAGAAGCCTGGCGGCGCCTGAAGTGAGCTGCTTGTGCGGCAAGCGCAAGCGCGCACACGAATTCCGCAGGAACAGGACAGCGAGTGCGGGGATGTCGTCGCGCCGCTCGCGCAGCGGCGGCAGGTGCAGTTCGAAGACCGCCAGGCGATAGTAGAGGTCGGCGCGGAAACGGCCGGCCGCGATGTCGGACCGCAGATCTCGGACGGTCGCGGCAACGACGTGGAGGCCGGCGCCGACAGCTGCGTCCGCAGACTCGGCGAGTGCGCGCGAGAGCCCGGCCTGGGCGCCAACCGGCAGGTCGCCGACATCAGGCAGGAACACCGTGCTGGACGGGTCCGCGTGGATCCACGCGTCGGGTCCCGCCGCTGTCTGAAAGGCCCCGGATCGCTGCGGGCCGAGTTGATGGAGCGCGCGGGCGATCGTGGACTTCCCCGTGCCGGTCTCGCCCGAGACGAGCGTGGCGCGCGCGTGGGGCGCCAGTCGCGCCATGGCCGCAAACACCGCCTGCATCGCTGCCGAGCTACCAACCAGCTCGCGCAGCGCGCCGGTCGAAGCCGGCAGCGGCCGCGCCGGCGCAAAGCGAAGCGGACGAACCACGACGGCGGCGGAATGCGCGATGTGTGCGTCTGCCATCTGTGCCCTCGAGGCCCTGACCTCTGGGCCTCCAGCCCGTGCAATCGGCATCACCCGCCACGACTTGAATGGCCAGTTCAGGTGCAGCCCCTGTGTCGACTCGACCGGCCGACAGCGAGGTGTCGGTGCGCTGTCTCTTTCGCCCCACGCCCGCCAGAAAGCCTCAGCAAATACGTCGATCTATCGGCGGCACCGGGCGTGCACCGCCTGGGCACGTGCGACACCACCTACGCGTGCCTGGCGCGGTTCTGCTCGGCGTCTGGCTCCTCGCCGCCCCCTCCTCGCCCTTCGCGTCCTCGCGCGTTGACGACGAGGCGCTGGCTCGCGCGAGCGTCGCGGCGGTGCGCGGCCGCGTGCTCGGCATCAACTCCGCATGGGACGGCGCCGTCGGGGCGATCTACACGCAAGTGTCCATCGCCGTTGACCAGTCGTGGGGACTCGCTGCGACCCCGGCCTTGGTGGACGTCAAACTGCTCGGAGGGACGGTCGGCGACGTCGCGCTCGTGATCGGCGGCCAGGCCCGATTCAGCGTCGGCGAACAGGTGCACGTCTTTCTCGACGTGCGGCCACGCGACCGGTCAGTGTCGGTGACGGGCATGGGGCGCGGCAAGTGGACCATGGCCGACGCGCGATCCTCATCTGGTGTGGGCCGTCGCGAGGCCCACGGTAGTGGGTCTGGAATCGTACGCGATGCGCTGAGCGTGGCCAATCTCGACCGTCTGGCGGCGCTCGCCGGCGGGCGCGTGGATGCGGCGGGCGCGCGTCTGCGTCTACCGGCGATGGCCGTCGGCCACACCGCAGCCGTTCCGCACACGGCATCGGCCATCGCCGCGCGTTGGCACGAGGCCGATTCTGGAGCTGCCGTGCCGGTGGATTCGGCCTTCGGCGGCCATCCGCTCTTTCCCCGCGGCGGGCTCACACAGTTCCTTCGCGGCCTCGCGGCGTGGTCGGCGGCGGGATCGCTGCAGCTCACGGCCGGCGTCGAGCGCGGCCCCCGGTGCTTCGGCAACAACGAATTCCCCGACGGACGCATCTCCGTGAGCTACGACGACCCGTGCGGCGAGATCGCCGACACGAGCCCCGTGCTCGCAATTGGCGGCGCGTACTACTCGAGCAGCGACGTGCGCGACATCGGCGGCGAGCCCTACTGGAAGATCACCAAGGGCATGGTGGTGATGGACAACGCGCTGCCGAAGTTCGCGGGCATGAGCACGGGTTGCTACGAGGAACTGCTCACCCACGAACTCGGGCACGCGATCGGGCTGGGCCATGCCTCCAGCAGCCCTGCCGTGATGGCGCCCTCGCTCTCGCCCGCCTGCGTCCACCGCACCGAGTCGCTGCCCCTGCAGGCACCCGACTTGAGCGCCTTGGCCGCGCCGTATCCCCCATCGACGACGTCACCCGGCTGGCCCGCCACGCCTGCCGGCATGACCGCACAAGTGACCGGCCACAGCGTGACGCTGCGATGGGTCGCCAGTGCCGGCGCGTCACCGAGTGCCTACCAGCTGCAGGCCGGCAGTGTCCCCGGCGGCACGGACCACGGCTCGGTGGTGGTCAACGTCCCGTCGTTCACAGCGCCCCAGGTGGCCACCGGGGTCTACTACGTGCGTGTGGTCGCCGTGAACGCCAACGGGGCGAGCGCCTCGACCGCCGACCTCGTGGTGGTGGTGGGCACTGGCTTGCCTGGCGTCCCGACGGCGTTGGTGGCCGCGGGAGGTCCAGGCGGATCGGTGCGGATGCACTGGGCTCCGCCTGCCGGAGCGGCGCTCACCGGCTACATGCTGTTGGCGGGCTACGCGCCTGGTGACATTGCCGCGCGCATCACGCTCGGCGTGCCGGCGCTCGTGGCCAACCACGTCGCCTCGGGCACCTACTACGTGCGCGTCGCCGCGATGAACGCTCAGGGCATGGGTCCGGTGTCTCCAGAAATTGCTGTCGTCGTTCCCTGACACGCGGCGTCCGCTCCCCCGTACACACCACGAGGACGGCCCCCGGACATGAGCCTGGTGGACGTCCTCGCTGCCATGTTGAGTGGCGCGTTATGGAAGCGCCGTCACGCAGATCGCCGTGACCGCCAGCTCCCACGACGGCGCGCCAGCCTGAGTCTCGGTCACTCGGGCGCGCCAGGCGTTCGTGCCGACCGGGCCGCTCTCGAGCGTCATGCTCGACGTGA
Organism: Acidobacteriota bacterium; assembly: GCA_031415235.1. GTDB lineage: Bacteria > Acidobacteriota > Vicinamibacteria > Vicinamibacterales > UBA2999 > CADEFD01. Next base: position 12,767 of record JANORI010000369.1, read on the forward strand.
CCGTCCCGCCGTTGGTGCTGAAGCCACCACCTACGACCGACGAGCCAACAGCACATGTCGCCGTCACCGTCTTGGCTGACGTAGTGTTGGTGCCAGAGGTCGCCGCTACCGCGGCGTAGCCGCTCACACCAGGGGCACCTTGCGCGCCGGTCGCACCCATTGCGCCAACCGGCCCCTGAGGACCGGTAGCGCCGGCAGGACCGGTCGGGCCAACAGCGCCGTCGCTACCGTTCACGCCGTTTGTGCCGTTGATGCCGTTCACGCCGTCGGCGCCGGCCGGTCCCTGAGGACCGACAGCGCCATCCGCACCGTTGGTGCCAGCGAGACCCTGAGGACCAGCAGGTCCCTGCGGCCCGACGGCGCCATCAACGCCGTTGGCGCCATTCGCACCAGCGGGTCCCTGCGGCCCCACCGCGCCATCAACGCCGTTGGTGCCGTTCGTGCCGGCCGCTCCTTGGGGGCCAGCCGCGCCGTCGTTGCCGTTCGCACCAGCGGGGCCCTGCGGACCGACCGCACCGTCGTT
>JANORI010000370.1:0-3469 GCA_031415235.1 Acidobacteriota bacterium
TTCAACAGCTCGCGCGTTTCATAGAAGTAGCCACGTGCCCCCTTGCTGGTGATGATCTCTTTCAGCATGGCCACGGCCAGATGGGTCTTCCCCACGCCGTGACGGCCACGCAGCAGCACACCTTTGTCGACCGCCGGAAACGCCTCGACAAACGCCCGGGCGCGGCGATGCGCTTCGCGCAGCGAGTCGACGGTCTGTTCGAAGTTTCGCAGTTCGCAGTGCTGATAGCGCCGTGGTATGCGGGCGTGCGTCAACTGGTGTTCGGCAATCGACTGGCGCCAGCACGCGCAGCGCCGCACGCGCGACACGCCATCGATCACTTCCGACACCCACTGACTGTCTTGGCACAGCTCGCACGGCATGACCGGGCGATTGTACACCCGGCGACAGATCGCATCAGCGATTGCGGCGCGCCGGCGGTTCGGGCGCCGGTTCCGCGTCGGGGGTCGAAGGCGCGGGTTGCGTCGTGCGCACGAGGTCGGTCGGCGACGATTTCACGAGCGCCGTGCTGAGCCGCTGTTCCCAGTCGCCCAGGCCCCGCGCCAGTTCGTGCTTCACATACTCCATGAACTCGTTGACCTCGTCCTGCATGCGCTCCATCTTCCTGCGCATATTGAGAATGATCTCGACGCCCGCGAGGTTGACACCGAGGTCGCGCGTGAGGGTGAGAATCGTCTCGAGCTGCACCAGATCGTCGTCGGAGTAGAGGCGCGTGTTGCCCTCCGTGCGCGACGGGGTGAGTAACCCCTCGCGCTCGTACAACCGCAGGGTCTGCGCATGGATGTTGTACTTCTGCGCCACCACGCTGATCATGTAGTACGACTTGCCGCTCGGCCGCTTCGCCATCAGTAGCCATCCTCGCCAGAGGGAAACCGCCCGTCGCGCACGCTCTCGAGCTGCAATTGGCCGAACTCACGCAGCAAGGCCTTCGACTGCTCGTCAAGGACCGGCGGCAGCATCAACCGCACTTCTGCGACCAGGTCGCCGCGTTCGTCGCCCCGAGACGACGGCAGGCCGCGTCCGCGAAGGCGGAAGCGCTGCGCCGACTGGGTGCCCGGCGGCACGCGCAACCGCACGGCGCGCCCGTCGAGACCCAAGAGCGTGATGCGGGCGCCGAGCGCGGCTTCGTGCAGCGCCACCGGCACTTCGACGTGCAGGTCGTTGCCCTCGCGCCGGTAGAGCGAGTGCGGCGCCACGGTGACCCGCACATGCACGTCACCCGGCGCGCCGCCGGTCCGGCCGGCATGACCGAGCCCCGCCACGCGGAGCACCGCGCCGTCGTGGATGCCCGGCGGCACGTCAATCGCAAGGGTGTCGGCCCGCGACTCGGCACCGCGTCCTCCGCACGCGCGGCAGGGCGCGGTCTCGTGCTGTCCCGCGCCGCCACAGCGGCCGCACGGCGTGGTGAACATCATGTGTCCGCGCACGACCCGCGTGGCGCCGGTGCCCTCGCACGCGGGACACGCGACCGGCGTGACCCGCGCCGTGCCCGCGCCAGCGCAGGCGGCGCACGCGGCCTGCCGCTGCACGGTCACCTCTCGGCGTGCGCCGCTGGCCATGTCCTCGAGCGAGACGGTGACCTCGACGTGCACGTCCGCGCCGCGCGCGGGCCGCCTGTCGGCTCGCGCCGTGAACACCTCGGCGAACAGGTGGCCGAAGGTCGTGGACGGCTCGGCGTGCACCAGCGGCGAGAAGTCGAAGCCCGTGAACCCTGCGGCTGCAGCCGGCGACATGCTCGGCGTCTCACCACGGTCGTAGCGATGACGCCGGTCGGGGTCGACCAGCGTCTCGTAGGCGAAGGCGATGTCGCGGAATCGGGCCGCAGCTTCGCGATCACCGGGATTGATATCCGGATGATACACGCGGGCCAGGCGCTTGTAGGCGCGGCGAATGTCGCCGTCACTGGCCTCGCGGCGCACACCCAGCACCACGTAGAAGTCCATGACTGTCGAGTATGAAATCTGAGTCTCGTCCTGTCAACATTACCCGCGGTGACCAGGCCTGGCCGTTGCTATACTGAAAATGCCAGCACCGCCCCGGAGTCCGACGCTCCGGTCAGGCTCGTCTGCCCCCGTCGGCGGAGGTCGAACGTGCGTCCACAGCTGCTGTTTCAGGCCCTCGTGCTGATGCTCTCGTGGCACCCTGTGTGTGCCGCTGCCCAGGAAGCCGCGCCGCCCGTCGACACGCCCTCTCCGATCACCGTGGTCTATGTCGAGGGTCGCGTCGATACCGTGCGCGCCCACGGCGTGCAGCCGGCACAGGCCCCGGACCTGCTCGAGGAAGACGATCGCCTGGTGACGGGCGATGGACGGGCGGAACTGGCGTTTGCCGATGGTGCGCTGGTCCATCTCGACCGCAATACCGACGCGCGCGTGGACCTGGGGGGGCGGCTCCGCGTCGTGCGTGGCCGCATCATCATCCACACACCGCGTGACGGCGAACCACTCGAGGTGGCGACGCCGGCCGGCGTCGTGCGCATGGAGTCTGGCGGCGAGTACGACCTCGCCGCACGCGATCTCGACGGCGACACCGACATCAGCGCGATCCAGGGACGAGCCGTCCTCGAAGACGGTGACCGCGCCGTGCCGATCGCGGCCGACGACGAAGCGCGCTTCGACCCGCGCGACCGGCGTCCCCGCTGGGCGCGCGCCGCGCCGCCCGACGGGTTCCGCCACTGGGCTGCGGCCCGAGTGGAGGCCACAACGCGCGCAGCGCGCGATTACGATCTGCCCGCCCCCCTGGCGCCCTACGCGACCCAGTTTGCCGGACACGGGGAATGGACCTCACTCCCACCGTACGGGCAGGTCTGGATGCCCTCGGCGGCGCTGGGATGGCGCCCCTATACGAACGGCGAATGGCGCTTCACACGGTACGGGTGGACGTGGATCGACACAGATCCATGGGCGTGGCCCGTGCATCACTTCGGTCGATGGGGCCATCACGATCGGCGCGGCTGGTTCTGGATTCCACAGCGCACGTGGGGACCTGCGTGGGTGGGATGGGCCATGGCCGCCGACCACGTGGCCTGGTCGCCGCTTGGCTGGGACGCCCGCCCGGTCGTGGACTTCTTCGCCGGCGCCCGGCTGGGGCACGTGAACGCCCGGGCAGACAGCTGGTCGATCCTGCCGCGGCGTCACTTCGGCGTGCGCACGTCCGTGTTCCGCTACCTCGAGGATCCACGAGGGCTACCTGACCCGGTACTCGGTGGCTTCGTCTCGCAGCTGGTCGGCCCGAGGGGACCCGCCGGCGCCTACGACCGCTCTGCGGCCCGTGCCGGCCGGGGCGCGTCGCTGCCGCCGGTCGGCGGCGGCCGCGACCGTCGCAGCGCACCACGACGCGACCTGCCGGAGTCGTTCGGTAGCGCCGCACCCGCGCGCCCCGTCGGCGGCGCCCCGGCCGACGTGGGCTCCGGCGTAGGGCCGCGCCGCGAAGGCGGTGGGCGGCCAAGGCGGCCTGGAGACCCGCGGCC
>JANORI010000371.1:0-4275 GCA_031415235.1 Acidobacteriota bacterium
CGTGTATCACATCCAGCAGGTGTGCGACGAAGAGAAGGTGGCGCACCCGACCATCATCTCCGAGAGCGGGCGCGCGATCACGGCGTATCACTCGCTGCTGGTCTTCAACGTGCTCGGCACGAGCGGGTTCGGCGAAGAGCAAGTGCCCACGACGGCGAAAGACGACTTCGAACAGCCGCTCATCGACCTGATCGAAACGTTCCATAACGTGAACGCCCGCAACGCCCTCGAGAGCTACCACGACGCCCAGCAAGCGCTCGACATGGCGATGAACCTGTTCAGCGGCGGCTACCTGCCGCTCGAGCAGCGTGCGCATGCCGAGAACCTGTACTTCGCGATTTCAGAGAAGATCCGGCGGCTGCTACCACAGCTGGCCGACGTACCCGAGGAGCTGCAGAACCTCGAAGAGATGCTATCGGACACCTACTTCTGCAACTTCTCGCTGTTCCAGTCGATTCCCGATAGCTGGGCCATCAAGCAGCTGTTCCCGGTGCTGCCGATCCACCGGCTGCGCGAGAAGCCGAACAACCACGCGGTCATCGGCGACATCACCTGCGACTCCGACGGCAAGCTGGATCAGTTCATCGACCGGCGCGACGTGAAGAAGACGCTGCAGCTGCACCGTGACAACGGCGAGCCGTATTACCTGGGCATCTTCCTGGTGGGCGCCTACCAGGAGATCCTGGGCGACCTGCACAACCTGCTCGGCGACACCCACGCCGTGCATGTGAGCCTCACCGACAACGGCGACGACGGCGAGCCAGCGCGCGTGGACCACGTGATCAAGGGCGATACGGTGAGTGAGGTGCTACGCTACGTGCAGTTCGATCCGGAAGAGCTGGTCGCCAAGCTGCGCCGCGACGTCGAAGCCGCCGTGCACGCCGGCCACCTGCAGGACCAGCAGGCTGGACGCCTGCTGAAGTTCTACGAAGAGGGTTTGCAGGGCTATACCTACCTCGAAGACCCATCCGCGGAGTAGCACGAGCGACAGCTGCGCTCTGCGGCGACCACCTCACGCCGCAGAGCCTCAGCCGGCTGGTAGACCGTTCCACTCACGCCTTCCGTTCCTCGAGCGGCTGTAGCGAATGACATCCTGTTTGGGGCCGTTCATGACAGCGCCTGGTCTGGGAACTCCCGAGACCCACGGAACACCGTTACGATTTCTACGACGTGTGCTCTACGTCCGTACACGATGCGGGACCTGCCGGCGATAACTTCGCGCACTTCCGGCGACTGACGTGTGGAACCATTCTCCCGGAATCCGGACACGCCCTCAGACGCTCGACCGCGGCCAGGACCGCTGCGCTGTCAGGTCCGCGTAGGAACGCGAGTCAAGCGCGATGTACGCCCGGATCTCTTCAACGTCGGCAGAGCCCGCGGCGACCACACACGATCGGTTACAGGTCTCTGTGACGGATTCCAGTGAGCGCCCCTCGAGAGTTCACCGCAGACGCTGCACACTCCGCCTCCAGTCGTCGAATGTGGCCCCGCATCGTTTGCAACAACGGGAGGCACCGGAGACGGGCTTGGTGATCACGCTAGTCGCGCACACCGAATCGCGGGCCGGCCGGCTGTCGTCACTCCGGTCCTGGAACGGTGTCGCGAAGTCATTGCGTCTGCTCCACTCCGAGGCGACGTCGCCATTCGTCACAGGACATCAGCGGCTTGCGTCGAGGAAATGTGGGCAGTTCGGTCACGTCATAGGGCTTGCCGAATCCGAAGAGCTCGCCCACGTCTACGAAGCACGACAACGGAACGCTCGGCAGCAGCCTCAGATCGTAACCTTCAATGCGTCCCTGCTGCGCCGGGATCAAGCCCATCACATTCATCGCGTCGAACACTCGAGAGAAACGAAGCGGACCGGCGTCCCATGGATCGACTCCCAGGTCGAACATGATGACTGCGACGGCTTCTCTGGCGCGCGGATCATCGCCGGCGATAGGCACGGTGGCCCGTGTCCCCAGGAGCAGCGGGTCCAGAAACAGAGCCATGTTCGGGAGGTTGATCCTCACCACTCGCATCCGTGGGTGTCTGGACTGTACACGCTCGGCATGCGTGCGGTCAGCCACGAGCTCCAGGTAGCCATCCGGCGCGACACGTTTTTCCCCGCCGCTCACGTCGATGATGATCTTCCCATCGAGTTCACCGAGATTGCCCGCTACTTCTTCCACGACCTCGGCAGGGACCGCGAGAAGGATGATCTGCGCCTGCGCAGCTGCCTCACGTTGACCGACAGCCGATGCCTGAGAGCCCGTACGCTCGACTAACGTCCGAACAGATTCGCGGGCTGGGTCGCGGCTCCCGTAGATGACGCGATATCCATGCTGACCCATGACCGGACCAAGCGTTCCTGCGAGAGTGCCGGTACCGATAATTGCCACCGCAGGCCTGTCTTGGGTGACAGTAGGTCCGCATGAGAATGTCGTCCCGAGGATAGCGAGCACAATCAATCCTGCCTTCATAAGCACCCCAGGTGTGGACTCGGCTTGATTCGATGGGAGTAACTGACTAGGACTAGACCACCTGCACTGTTCGACCAAGATGTAATATGCGCGTGGAGCGCGCGAGCCGTTTACACAACCACCGGCGGTTGACAGGTCGAACGCCGGTTAGGGAGGCGGTGCGCGACACCTCGAGATCACCAGATGGTCGTCGTCGGTCGACGATTCAGATGAGCCGCTCCATCTGAACTCAGACCGCCAGCCTGCCCGCAGTGTAACCCGGCGGTTGATCACGAGTGTCAACCGGTATGGCGTTCATTGCAGGAGGCGTCCAACGGCATGCGTGACGCCTAGGCCGGTAATATCCAGATCCGCATAGGCACACTATCGATCGGAGTCCGGTCGACAGATCCCGTTCAACCAGCCCGAAGCACACGCCTGCGGACTCTCGCCGCGGTCGGGCGAGCGTGCTGTTTCGGCGCCGCGGCGCGCCACATGGCGTCGTCCCGCAGGACTACTTGCTGCTCTCGACACGCCACGCTAGAGTGCGGGGCATGTCACCTGCCCGTGGACGACATCGAGTCGACGTCGCATTTCTACGCGACAACTCTGCGGGCAATCGGGGGAACGCGTCTCGCCGGGGCGGCACTACTTCAACTGCGGTGACGTGACGCTCGCGCTGTACAGCCCGCAGAGCGACGGCGATTCGCGCGTGCCGCACCCGAATTTCGACTACAGGTATTTCGCCATCGACGCGCGCACGCTCTTCACGGGGCATCGGGCGGAGTGACGCAGCAGACTCGGCCGGACCTGCGGCGGCTGGCGTCGCCACCACAGGGCAGCCGTGTCGCCGTGGCGTCTTTCGACGGCGAACTCTGAGCGCCGCGAGCTCTGGCGTTCCTCCGTGGTCGCAGGTGCAGTTGCTCGCTGCGGCAGGACGTCCCGCCATCGCGGAGCGAAGGTGAGCCGGAGGAAGATGCCGCGTCGGCGCGGATGCGGTGCACCAGAGCCTCCCCGTACAGAGTGTGAGCGGCAGGTCCCACAGGATCCGCCGCTCGATACGGGCGTGTGACGCGCGGAACTACGCGCGAGCCACGGGACGACGACGCGATTCGAGCACGCGGCGCACGGCCTTGTCGAACCGGTCCTGCAGCGGCTTGCGCGCCTCGGCCGGCACCGGCCCCAACCGCAGCCACCCAGACTGCGCGCTGCGGAGTTCCTGGTCGGCCGCGCGCTGCCGCGCTTCTTCGGCCTGCTTGTTGGCCCCGGCGCCCATCGTGTTGGCCGCGAGTGCTTCGCGCCACTGGCGCGCGAGCAGCTCCGCCGGTGACAACGCCGCCGTGGGCTTGGCCACCCCGCCGCCGTCGCCCGGCGCCAGCGCTTCCACCTTCGCGCACAGCTTCTCCATGCGCTTGGCCGTGGCGGCCGGGTCGAGGTCGCCGCCGGTGAACGCCGCCGGCCACCGCGTGACGAGCGCGAGCAGCGCCGCGTTCACGCGCTCGGCCAGGGGTGCCAGCACGTGGCGCGGCAGTTCCGGGCCCTGCAGCCAGCGTGCGCGCGCCGCCTGCACCTTGTTGTAGAGGTCGTCGGGCAACGGCGCGTCGTCGGCCGGCACCAGCGCTTCAATCTCAGCCACGGAGGTGTCGCGATCGACGAACTTGGTCTGAATCGCTTCCTGGTCGCGGTTCTTGAAGCGCTCGAAGAAGAGGTCGCACGAGGCGCGGAAGCGTTCCCAGACCTGGTCGGACTTGCTCTTCTTCACCGGGCCAATGGTCTTCCATTCGACCTGCAGCGTCTTGAGCCGTGCCGACGCCTGCTCCCAGTTGGTCGACTG
>JANORI010000372.1:0-1889 GCA_031415235.1 Acidobacteriota bacterium
CACACGTCGCACTCGAATTCATAGAGCGGCATGTGGCTTACTCCAGTACGTCGTCGGCGGGTCTGCCGAGCATGAGCTGACCGAGCGCCCAGAATGGCGCCGAGCCCAATTCCAGGAACGCATCGTGGAACGCGCGAAGCGAGGACTTACCGTCCTGCTGCTCCTGCCAGTCCCGACGCAGCTTCAACAGCATGAGCTTGCCAGCGGCGTAGACGATGTAGCCGGGGTCGAAGGTGCCACGCTCGGCCTCGCGCCGCGCGTGTGATTCCTCGAGATAGGCTTCGTTCTGAAAGAACCGCACGCCCTGTTCCACCGACCAGTCGTCAGCGTGCAGCTTGATGCCCACCACGAAACGCGCCAGACGGACCAGCGACTCCGCCAGCTGGCCGAGGTGCACGGTGGCGTCGCCGCGGCCAAAGCCGGCCTCGATCATCATCTGCTCGCCGTAGTGCGCCCAGCCTTCGACATACGAGGTGGGCGCAAACAAGGTGGTGCGCCGCACTTTCGAATCGACCGTACGCAGATTCTGGAAGTGGACGAAGTGTCCGGGGAACACCTCGTGCATCGAGATGCTCCAGAGCGTCGGCAGATTCAGATCGCGCAGATGCTCGGCCTGCCGAGCCTCGGGCCACGACCGCAGGACGTCGGTGAGGTAGTAGGTGGACTGAGTCTGCCGGGTCTCGAACGGGCCGGGCATCCACATGCTGGCCGTGGACCAGCGAAGGAACTCGGGCGACGCCGCTACCCTGACCTGGTCGCCGTTGGGCACCGCCACCACGCCGCTGCGCTCGAGGAACGTGCGCAGCTCGGCGATCTGCTCCCGCACGACGGGAATCAGCGTGCCGGGGGCGGGATGGGCGTTCTTGGCCTTCTTCCATTCAGCGAGGGGGTCGCCGTTGCCCAGCTTGGCGGCCACGATGCGAAACTCTTCCTGCGTCTGAGCCAGCTCGCGTTCGGCAATCGCCAGCAGTCGCTCGCACGAATAGGGCAGGCCCTCGTCGAGCGTGAGCTTGCGCTCGAACTTGTCGCTGCCCAGCCTGAACGAGGCCTTGGCGCGCGGGCGCACGTCGGTCTCGAGATACTGGGCGTAGGCCGAGAGCACGGTCGTGGCCTCGGTCGATGCATCGGCCAGATCGGCCAGCAGATGCATGTCGTCGAGTCCGGAAAAGGCGCGCGGCAGGTCGGTGTCGATGAAGGTCACGACACCGCGGAAGGTGTCGATGCCGGTCTTCACGAAGATGGCCGGCGGGTCCTTGATGTTGTCGCGGGCCGCCTGGACCAGCCGGGGCACCTGGCGCAGCTTCGAGAGCAGGCGGCGCGCGCGGTCGGTTTCGGGCGCGAAACTGAAGATCGCCTGCGAGGCCAGGCTGGCCGCCAGGGTCTGACCGTAGAAATGCGGATCGCGTTCCCAGGGACGGACACGTTCCGCGTCGAACTGCCGCGACTCGACGTTGGCCTTCACCATCCGGTGTTCGACCTGCTCCACCGGGGTCAGCGTGGCCGAGGGGATGGCGTCGAGCCGCCGCGAGAAACCCGCCAGGGCCCCGAGCTGGCTCTCGACGGCCGTGCGGCTCAGGTCGTCGAGGAGGTCGTCGTGAACATGGTTCCCGTCAAACGTCGCACTCGTCGGGTGCGCTTCGTAGAGGTACGCCAGGTAATCGTCGACAAAATGCTGGAAGGGCTCGGCCACGTCGCTCGGTTGTTCAGTCCGCACGCTCGGGGATCGAGCATCCCGCAATGGTACAATAAAAACCCGCCACAATGGCCGGTACGCTCTTCGTGGTCGCAACTCCCATCGGCAACCTCGAAGACATCACGTTTCGAGCGGTCCGAGTGCTGCGCGAAGCCTCGGTGGTGGCGGCCGAAGACACCCGGCACACGGGCCTGCT
>JANORI010000373.1:0-7365 GCA_031415235.1 Acidobacteriota bacterium
GCGGCGTCCACGAACTCGTCGCGGTTGTCGTACCACAGGCCGGCATTGCTCTTCCGGCAGTGCTCCACGAGCACGTCGCTGTGCCCGTTCACGAGCACCGGCGTGCCCACGGCCATGGCCTCGAGCGCCAGCAGCGACAGGCTCTCGTAGGGCGACGGCACCACCACGATGGTGGCCGCCTCGAGCGCTTCGAGGCGCTCGCGTTCGGACAAGAGGCCCGCGAACTTCACCCACGGTACTTCGGGCAACTGCATCAGCTTCACGCCCATGAGCAAGAGGTCGGCGTCGCCGGCCTGCTCCTTGTAGCTCGTGAAGTACTCGAGCAACTCCTCGCAGCCCTTGCCCGGATCGATGCGGCCGCCGTAGAGCAGGAACTGGCCGTGGAGCCGGTGGCGGCGCTGGAAGCGGGCACCGCGCTGGGCCAGATGGCTCGGCAGGGCCTCCTCGTCGCTCTCATCGTCGGCCGGCGGCGCTTCGCCAAGGGCCATCGCCACGGCCGACCAGCGGCCTCGATCGTTCCCGCGCTCGTCGCGCGCGGGGGCCGCGCCGCTCGCGTCGCTTCCCGGCAGCAGATCCACGCCGCACCCGACGACCTCTTCTGCGATGGCCGAGATCTCGAAGCGCGTCTTCAGGAACTGGCGCTCCACGTCGGTGTTGTAGGCAATGGCGACCGGCAGCCGGAAGAGCTCCTTGTAGATGCCCAGGTGAATCGCCGGTTCGTCGTGGGCCGTCGGCACCAGGATGCTGCGGGCGGGATCTACTTTGAGGCCCATGACCGTTGGCGCGTACAGGTACGTGAAGAAGATCAGCGCGTCGTACGCCTTGTGGTGCTTGTTGAGATAGTCGCGCAAGGCCGGCGACCATGGACCCTGCATCTCGAGCCACTTCAGCTCGTCTTCGCGCGAGTGCGGGTGGTGGAAGATCCAGTCCGAGTACTGATTGAAAGCGTCGATGTTGCGAGGGGTCGGCACCGGGAACCGGCGTACCGTGACGCCCTTGACCCGGTCGTTGCCTTCGGGATACTCGTTGCGCCAGGTCACGTAGTCGCGAGCGCAGGTGGTCAGCACCTCGACGTCGTGCTTGGCGGCCAGCCGCTCGGCGATGAGCCGGCAGTGGTACTCGGAGCCGCCCAGGATCTCGGCCCCGTAGCGCTGAACGACGAATCCAATCTTCACGATGTCACTCCGTCTTGACGCGGGGATTGCGCGGCGGCGCGGGCGGCGGGGCCACCCACGAGGTCGGCCAGAATCTCGCGGATCCTGCCGTCGCCGAAGTCCTGCAGTCGCTTGCGCTGCCCGACGATGACACGCGCGCGCAGCGTCTCGTCATAGGCCAGCTCGCCCAGCAGTTCGGCCGCCAGCTCGAGATCCTTGGGGTGGAACTGCACGCCCGCGCCGCCGAGCGTATCGGGGACCGCCGTGGACGCGTAGGCCAGCACGGGCACGTCGGCGGCCATCGCCTCGAGCAGCGGCACGCAGAAGCCTTCGTGCTCCGAAAGCGAGATGTAGACGCTGGCCGTGCGGTAGTAGGCCGCCAGGTCCTCGTCGGGCACGGGTCCGGTGAACCAGAAGCGATCGGCCGGCATCTGGTACTCGGCGATGAGCGCCCGCACCATGTCGTAGTACCGAGGAATGCCGTCGGTCCTGCCCACGAAGATGAAGCGGTAGTTCACGTCCACGTATCGTTTGTAGACCTCAGCCAGCTTGATGTGGTCCTCGATCTTCTTGTTCGGAACGATGCGCCCCACGAACAGGAAGTTGAGAGGGCCGTCGGTCAGCACTGTCTCGAGGGCCGGGCGCCTGGGTGCCTGGGTGATGCGCTCGACGTCGATGGCAATCGGGAACACGCCGGTGTTGGAGAACCCGAGCGTCTCCAGTTCGGCGCGGTTGTATTCCGAATCGCCCAGGGCCACGTCGGTCCGCCCCGCCAGCGTGCCCAGTTCTTCGCGGCCGAGCTGTGCGAGCCGGAAGACACCCGCATGATACGGGGCGAAGAAGTGGGCCGGCGTGACGTTGTGGTACTGCAGCACCCGCCCATGCGGGAGGCGCGCGAACGCTTCGGTCATGGGCGACGGAAGCGCGTAGTGGAAGATCGTGAGGTCGCCCAGGCCGGCGTCCGGATCCGCGAATGGTCGAACGTCGTCCTGCAGATCTTCATCGATCGTGAGCGCGAAGAGGTCGGACTGGTGCCCCATGTCGCGCAGCAGGCCGCGGACGCGGCGCGCCGAGTCGCCGATGGCGTCGCCCTTGTGGGCGGCCGGCACCCACTGGTTGACGATCACGGGGACGGGGCCTCCGGCCCCGCTGGTGGTCTCGGGTCCCGGGTCCCGGGTCCCGAGTCCTCGGGCAGAGCCTGGTACGCCGCAGGACGGTAGCTGCGGATCTCCTCGAGCACCTCGGCCTGCCGTACCTGATCCCAGAAGTCGAAGGCCACCGACGGCACCGGACGACGAGGCGTGTGCAGCGCGCGCTCGACGTATCCGAGCAACATGCCGCCGAAGTCCTTGGCGAGCAGTCGGCCGAGCGCGGCGTCCTGTAAGTCGACCACCCTCCCGCGCAGCGAGGCATCCGACACCACCGCATCGACGAGCGCGGCAATCTCGATCGGGTCCTTGCGGTGGTACAGGATGCCGCCGCCATCCATCGTCGCCGGCACGGCCGTCGCGGCATAGGCCAGCACCGGCACGCCCATGTGGAATGCCTCCATGAGCGGTACGCAGAATCCTTCGTGCTCGCTGGCGCACAGGAACACGTCGGCGATGTCGTAGTACGCGGCGAGCTCTTCGTTGCTGACGTGGCCGAGCAGGTGCACATCGGCCGCGCCGATGCGTGCGATGAAGTCGTGCACCATGGCCAGGTAGCGCTCGAATCCGCCGTGCGAACCCACCAGCAGCAGCCGCGACCGGGGATTGAACCACCGCTTGTAGGCGTGGAACGCGCGAATTACGTCCTCGATTCGTTTGTTGGGAATCATGCGCCCGACAAACAGCAGATTGATCCAGCCGTCGTCGAAGGCGCCGGCCTGCATGAAGTTGGGCTCGCCGCCAAGGTGCGTGAAGTCGGGCACCACCGGGAGCACAGCGGTATCGGGAAACCCGAGGGTCTCGAGTTCCGCGCGGTTGTACTCCGAGTCGCCGAGGGCGAGTTCGACGCGGCTGGCGTAGGCGCCGAGTTCGCGTCGGCCCAGGTAGCAGAGCTGCACGAGCAGCGGATGGACGTCGATGAAGAACTCGGGTGGCGTGATGTTGTGATACACGAGCGCCATGCGGTCAGGCAGGGCGTAGGCCACGCGCGAGGCGCGCGAGCCAATCGAGAAGTGGTGAATCAACAGATTGTCAGGATGACTGGCGTCGGGCAGATCGCGGTAGTCCACCGTGAGATCTTCGAGCCGTCGGTCGGCGGTCTCGACGAAGATCTCCGACTCGTATCCCGCCGCGCGCAAGACGCGCTGGATGCCGAGTACTTCGTGTCCGATGGCGTCGCCGTAGCCAAGCGTCGCCAGCACCTGATGCACCGCGGGTGCCACTACGCCAGGTCCTTTCGCGGCGGCCGTCCCTGTGGCCGCCGCGAGCGGCCACGGTTGGAGCCGCGTCCCCGGCCGGGACTCGGCGCGCTCGGTGCCGCCTGCGCCGGCGCGTCACTCGATGCGCCGGACGGCGGCCGTCCCTGCCGACCCTCGAGCGGCTGACGCTCGCGCCGACGCTGACGCTCGCGCGGCTGATCCTCGCGTCCCTGACCTTCACGAGGCCGGGCCTCCCGCGCTTGTCCGTCGCGTGGCCGCCCGTCTCGAGGGCGGCTACCCTGCGGACGGTTCTCGTGTGGGCGGCCGGAGAGCGGACGACTCTCGTCTTGTCTCGACGGACGGGCGTCTGGAGCGCGAGCGGGCGGCTCGGGCCGCGTGGTACTCGATGCCGAGGTCGGCACCGGGCCAGAGGGGAGTCCCTGGAGCACGTCGCGCGCAGCCGGCAGCGCTCGTTGACGCCGCCCCCACCACCCAGGCAGCGGTGTCATCGCTTGCGCGCAGCCGGACTCTTTGACCTCACGCGAGAGGCGGTCGAACATGTCCAGATACTTCCGCTCGATCACCGGCCAGGTGTAATTCGTCCGAAAGAACGCGCTGCCGTTGCGGCCCAGGGCCGACGTTACGGCCGGAGACGATTCCAGCACCCGCACGGCCTCGACGAACTCCGCGTAGTTCTCGTAGTAGAGGCCCGCGTTGCTGCGCATGGCCTGTCCGCGGAGCACATCGCACCGGCCATTGGCGAGCACCGGCTTGCCCATGGCCCAGGCCTCGAGTGTCACCATCGACAGGCTCTCGAGATACGACGGCATGATCAGGAACTCCGCCGCCGCGAGCGCGTCGTACTTCTCCAGGTCGCTCACGAAGCCCAGATGCCGGATCCGCGGGTGGTCGGGCACCGGCAGGACCGGCGTGCCGATGAGCACCAAGGTCAGCCCGCCTGGCGTGATCTCGCTGTAGCGCTTCCAGTAGTCGAAGAGCTCCGCGCAGCCCTTGTTCTCGTCGATGCGGCCGATGTAGATCGCCGTGCGCCCATGAAGGCCCGTGCGCTGTTGGAACCGCGCCGGGTTCGACGACGTGGGTACTTCGGAGCCGATTCCCACCACCACACCAGGCACCTCGTCGGTCCCTGCTACCGCCTGCAGCAGTGCGCGCTCTTCGGGTGAGTTGTACATACACGCGCGCACGCCTCGCAGCACGGCCGGGAACACGCCCAGGCCGAGGGCCTCGTCGCGCTCGGCCGTTGGCACGAGAATCGCCTTGCCGGGTACGGTTCTGGCGCCGTGGAAAGCGTGGTAGTACCGGAGACTGAAGAACAGGAAGAAGTCGTACTCCGTCTGGTGATCCGCGATGTAGCGCACGAGTTCCGGACTCGTGGGCCCTTCGGCGTCCAACCACGCGAGTTCGTCGTTCACGGAGTGCCGTTGCCCGAACACCCGCTCGGACCACGAGCCGAAGGTCTGCGGGTCGCGCGGCCGCGCGACCGGGAACCGCCGCACCGGCACTGCGCCCACGTTCGACACGCCGGCAGGAAACGCATCAGCCCACGTGATGTAGTCCCTGGCGCACGTGGTCAACACCTCGACCTGCACGTGGCGGGCAAGGTGTTCCGCCAGATAGCGCGCATGGAGTTCGGCGCCGCCGTTGATCTCGGCGCCGTATCGCTGAACGACGACGGCGATCTTCACGATGCCTGAGGTTCGCTGTCTGGAGGTGCGCCTGCGTCAGCCGAACTCGCCTCGACCTCTGGCGAATCGTCGCCACCCTCGTCCGACGAGTCGCCGGCCTCGGCATCGGCACCACTGTCCGGCGCTCCGCCCGGACCGCCCACCGCTCCTGGTCCGCGCCGGCCGCGCCGCCGCCGCCGCCGCTTCCTCTCACCGCCCCCGCCGGAAGCATCGACGCCGCTCGTCGTCGCCGCGGGGCCAGGTACGCCGGCCGGCTCTACGCTGCCACTAGGCGTGGGCGGGTCGGGCCGCCGTTCCCGGGGCGCGACGGCCTCGGGCCGATACTGCACGACGCCTTCGAGTGCCCGCAGGCGGCGCTCCGAGAAGTCCAGACGGCTCGACAGTGCCTCGACCCGCATCTTGAGGTTCTTCAGTTCGATGCCCGACCGGGTGGTCTCGAGCACCAGGTTGTGCAGCACCTCGTAGTAGAGCGAGTTCCACGCCGCGCGGTCGATGCGGGCCTGGCCCATCGTGCGCGCGAAGTGCTTGTTGAGGTCGGCCTGCTGGTGCAGGGCATGCACGATCGTGTTCGGGTTGAAGAACAGCTTCAGCAGCGGATTGAGCAGCCGGCGGATGGAGCGCAACAGTCCGCGGTGCGTGTCGTAGAGCGTGTTGTCCTCGAACTCGTAGGGCGCGTCGACCGGCGCCAGGATCGAGTCTTCGGGTGGCCGGCTCTTGCGGAACTGTTCGAGCAGATCCGAGCGCAGGTTCTTCGGGTCGAGGAACTTCTCGAGCCGCACGCTGGCCAGCTCGCGGATCTGCTCTTCCGTGTAGTCGACGCCGCGCTTATCCCGGACCCGGCGCCGGATCTGCTCCATGATCTGCTGGACATCGACCGCGTCGGAACGGAGGTGAAAATCGGACATGTGTCAATCCTTAGGTCTTGGGCTCGTGCGTGGCGTGACGGCGCCGGCTCGCGAACTCCGGCGCCTCCTTGATGCACGTGCGCAGGATGCCCACGGATTGGCCGAGCGCGCGCAAGCCGAGGCGCGGTGCCTCGGCGGGCGCGGTGCCCACCGTGGGGAAACCATTGGCGTCTGGCGTCAACGTCTCCCAGTTCTGGAAGAGTCGACCCCAGGGCGAGTTCAACGCGTCGCGCATACTCCGATCGGCGTTGAGCGGATACCAGAAGCTGTCGTGGTACAGCACACTGGCGATGTAGGCCCAGGGCGCGAGCACGGTCTTGAGCGACCACTCGATTGGCTTGCGCAGGGGACCCCAGTAGATCTGGTGCTGCATTCGCGAGGCAAAAGTCATGTCTCTGAACGGGCCGTCGAAGTGCCAGTTCTCGCTTGCGGCGTCGAGATCGCCGACGATCTCGATGTCGCGCGGGTCGCCGCACCCGAGGCCGAGGTCGTGCGCGAGGCGGATGAACTTGATGGACAGCGGGTCCATCCCCATCAACTTCGCGGCCACCGCGTCGATGGCCACCTGGTCCTGGCTGGCGAGGATCACGTTCTTCACGTGCGGCACCATGCACCGCGGCCCCGGCCCGTCGCCTGCAAAGGTGCCGTCCATCACCGCGAAGACGCCACGGTGAATCTTCTTCTGGATCATCAACAGATCTACCAGCGTCTCGTGGATGACGGGATGCGTCCAGTGGCGTTTTTCGTTGAGCAGCCCGCCGAACGCGTTCTTCATGGCGCCGGTGGTCGTCGTGAAGACGTGGGTCTTCACCGTGGGCAGGTGCACGATGTTCTCGCCAATGAACCGGCGCGGAATCATGAAGCCGTCGGGGTAGACCTCGTTGAGGCACAGGAACTTCTTCGTAAGGTCGCCGACCGCGTCCTTGATGTTGATCCAGGACTCGTCGCCTTCGTACAGGTGCACGTTCTTCAGTCCGTGCGCATCGACGACGTTGACCTGCTTGTTCTCGCGCTCGCCGAGATGGGCGTCGATCACCACGGTGCGGTTGTGGCACGCGTGGATGAGATCCTTACTGTAGCCGTCGGCGGTCATCGCCCGGATCACACCGTCGAGCTGCCAGGGCGTGGTCGACGAGGCCGGGAAGAAGAAGTGCCAGGAGATGTTGACCTTGAGGCCGGTCTCCACGTCCTTGGGCAGCACGTCCTGATAGTTCCCGAGGTTCATCAGCCGGTGGTAGTCGCTGAAGACCGTG
>JANORI010000374.1:0-5663 GCA_031415235.1 Acidobacteriota bacterium
CGACATCCTCGGCAAGGCGACGCCGCCGCCCGGCAAGCCGATGGTGTGCGTCGTGCACGGCGATACCTGGAACCTGGGGCACGAGATCTACCTCGCCTGCGACGTGCGGATCGCGGCCGGCAATACCGACTTCGGGCAGGATGAGAACTCCCACGGGCGCTTCCCTGGGGGCGGCGCCACCGTGCGCTTCGTCCGCGAGGCCGGCTGGGGCAACGCCATGCGCTACATGCTCACTGGCGATCACTGGACGGCGGAAGAGTCGTATCGGATGGGCGTCACGCAGGCGATCGCCCCGACGCCGGCGGCGGCGCTCGAGGCCGGCATCGCGATGGCCAGGAAGATCGCCGCGGTGGCCCCGCTGTCGACACGGGCCACGCTGACCTCGGCGCGCCACGTCACCACGCCGGTCGAGGCCGATGCGCTGGCGAAGACCTCGGCGACGTACGCCGCGCTCTACAAGACCGAGGACTTCCTCGAGGGACGCCGCGCCGAAGCGGAGGGCCGGCCGCCGAAGTATCGCGGCAAGTAGGGCCGCGCCAGTCGCCGCTGCCCGCCAGCAAGGTCTATGCGGTGCGGTGGCGGACTGCGCCGTCCGCCTCATGTATGGAGTGTTTGGGATGGCGCTCCATGCGCCGGTTCTGCGACCGGAACACGCGCGCCGCTCGACAGATCCCGCAGGCGCTATGGCGAGGCGCACAGCGAAAGCTGAAGCTGCTCGATGCTGCGGCGCGGCTCGACGACCTCGTGGTGCCAGCGGGGAACCGGCTCGAAGCGCTGAAGGGTGATCGGGCCGGCCGGCACAGTATTCGCGTGAACATCAGTGCCGCATCACGTTTCGGTGGGAGAGTGGCCATGCCTACGAAGTCGATGTCGAGGACTAAGTCGTTGAGGGGAGCGAGGATCGCGGGAACGAATCCCACCCTCTCCGCCATCAAACTACTGAAAATAAAACACTTATATCTTGTTGTATGTTATGTAATTCCACCCTCTCCTAATCGACATTCACTCTGAATTTCCGTAGCACGCTCGACTCGTCTTCCAGTTTTCTCCCATACTTCGCCGACTGTACTGCTCGCGCCTCGGCGGGCGTGGGTCTCCGATTGCTCTCGACAGAAAAACGAATATATTTTTCTGTCAAAAGTCATGGGTACCCACCCGAGCTCCATCGACGCGCAGGTGACGCAGCGCCTCGCCCAGAAGGGCACGGGCGCGGTGTTAACGCCGGCCGACTTTCTGGACCTGGGGTCGCGCAACGCCGTGGACCTGGCCCTCAGCCGCCGTGCGCGCGCCGGCACCATTCGGAAGCTCGCCCGCGGCCTGTACGACACACCGCGGATCGACGCGTCCCTCGGACCGCTCGCACCCTCAACTGACGATGTCGCGAACGCGCTCCGCGATCGCGACGGCGCCCGCCTACAGGCGGCCGGAGCGCATGCGGCGCACCTCCTCGGCCTCTCGGATCAGGTGCCCGTCCGCGCCGTGTTCCTCACCGATGGCCGGTCGCGGACCGTGCGACTAGGGCGGCGTCAGATCGTGCTGAAGCACACGACCCCGAAGCAGATGACGACCGCCGGGCGGATTAGTGGGACCGTCATCCAAGCGCTGCGGTGGCTCGGCAAACGTCACGTGACGCCGGACACCATCGCCGCACTCCGCCGTCGGCTCTCGGATGCCGACCGTCAGCAACTGCTCCAGGACATTCGCTACGCGCCCGCGTGGATCGCCGACGTGATGCGCAGCGTCGCGTCGGCGCAAGGGGCCTGACGATGGACCACCTGCTGACTCTCCCGGATGAACGGCGCCAGGTGTTATTTGACGAAGCGGGTGCTCGACTGGGACTGAGTGCGGGCAGCGTCGAGAAGGACCTCTGGGCGTGCTGGATCCTCAGGACGCTTTTCGCGCTGCCGGCGTCGGGTCGGCATCTCACCTTCAAGGGTGGCACCTCGCTCTCCAAAGGGTGGCGCCTCATTCAACGCTTCTCGGACGACCTCGACATCGTGCTCGACCGCGATGTCCTCGGGTTCCGCGGCGAGCAGGCGCCGGAGGCTGCGCCGAGTCAGAAACAACGCGCGAAGCGGCTCGACGCGTTGCGGGTCGCGTGTCAGCAGTACGTGCGCGAGACGCTGCTGCCAGAGCTCGATCAGCGGCTTCACGGTACGCCGGTGGACCCAGATCGCTGGCAGCTCATCATGGACCCCGACGACGTGGATGCGCAGACGATTCTGTACGGCGCGAGCCTTGCGCAGGCGCGATTCCCGACGTCGCTCGGTTGCGAACCCGGTGATACTACTGGTCAGGAGACTCGACCAGTGACACAGAAGTCCACGTCAACGGCGCAACCCGGCGGTGATGCGCCCGATACCAAGGACCTCGTTGCGATGTTGCGGAGCGAGGCTGCAGAAGTGAAGGACTGCTTCACTCGGTACTCATTTGCGGCCATGACATTCGCGTCAGCGTCCCTGGCGGCGACCATCGCGGCCCACGGCAAGTTTGACTGGGCTGAGTACGTGCCGCTGGCGACTCTCCCGTTGTTGATGGCGGTCTGTCGGATCGGCATTCATAAGTACACCACCGCGAACAGGCACTACGGCTACGAGCTGCATTTGTCGAGGATTCGAGGCAGTAAGCATCGCGTGGGATGTCGCTCTTAAAGGCCGCGGTGGCCGATTGGCGGCGCCAGCGGCGCGAGGTGTTGTGCCGCTGACGTATCGGCCGGGCGACCTAGCCGGAGGTGGACTTCTTGGAAGTGCTCGTCGACCTCGACGGCGTGCGACGGAAGGCGTGGCTCTCTCTTGATGCGTCGCGATTGCGCTGCACCTGTTTTGTACCTTGATACTCAGGCTTTGAGTGGATTTGGTGGATTAAGGGCTTCGGATCGGGCCTAAGTCGTTGATGGGAGCGAGGATCGTGGGAACGAATCCCACCCTCTCCGCCAAATTCCGATCCTTTCTTTTCAACAACTTAGCTGGGCGTAGCGGATTCCCGCGGGCGATCGCGGCAATGCCGGTGAAGATCGTCTCAATTGTCGGCTCCTGCCAGGCGAAAACAAGCGTGTTTCGGCCCCACGGGTTCCATTCCGGGCCACGTGGGTGCAGTGACGCACCCACCACGCGCAGACCTCGCCTAAGAAGCCTGACCGATTCGATGTGATGGCGTGGGCGTAGAATGGCCGCTGAGGCACTGGTGATGAACTACGACGAGCGAATCGAGCGCCGCCCGAATGTCGCCGGCGGAGAAGCCGTTATCAAGGGCACGAGAGTCACGCTCCGGACCGTCCTCGCCAGCCTCGCAGAGGGTGCGACGACCGCCGAGATTCTCGAGGATTTCCCGACGCTCACCGAGGCAGACGTCCGCGCCGCTATCGCGTTTGCCGCAGCCTCGGCGCAGGAAGATCTGCCAGTCGGCGCGGCCCACGTGCGGTGAGGATCAAGCTCGACGAGAACCTGCCGGCCGGGCTGGTGGCACTCCTTACGGCCCTCGGGCACGAGGTCGATACCGTGCCGGCCGAGGGCATCGGCGGTGAAGACGACGACGTCGTGTGGCGGGCGGCACAAGCGGACGGCCGATTCCTGGTGACCCAGAATCTCGACTTCTCGGACGCCCGCAAGTACGCGCCAGGGACACACCACGGTCTGCTACTGGTTCGGCTGCCGCAGCCTGGTCGCATCGCCTTGCAGGAGACGATCGCGAGTCTGTTTCGGACCGAAGCGGTCGACACATGGTCCGGTTGTATGGTGACAGCGACGCCCAGGAAGGTGCGGGTCAGAAGGCCCGCCTGACCACCCACGGGGCAAGGTGGTAGAAGGCTCCGACGTCGATGTGCCCATGCTCGCTCGAATGTTCGACCGGCGTGCCGAGGCTACGAAGCCATCGGCTACACGGTTCTGCTGCCGGCCAGCGCGATTCACGGTTGGCCCACTGGCGTGACACTTCCGGCGGACCCGGTCTGGAAGCGCGACTACTCGGCGAGCGTCCGCCGGTTGATTCGCGACGGAGGCGTTTCTCTTCAGGCGCCTGGAGTCGCTTCCCGAGACCAAAGGGCGATTCGCGCGGACGCCGCGACCGCAGACCCGGAAGGCAGATACGGAGAAGTGTTGCTCACTGACGTTCCGCTTGCGGCGTGATCGAAACGATGCGTCCCGCGCGAATCTCGACCACTCTGTCGGCAAGGGCGGCAGCGTCTTCACGATCATGCGTCACGTATACCATGGTGACCTGCAGCTCCCGCCGTAGTTGATGGAGCTCGGCGCGCAGTGTGGTCCGCAGTTCAGGATCGAGACTGGAGAACGGCTCGTCCAGCAGAAGGACCTGGGGCTGAGCAACGAGGGCCCGGGCTAACGCTACCCGCTGCTGCTCGCCCCCAGAGAGCTGATGTGGGTAGCGGGCGCCGAGTTCGCCGATTCGCATCATGTCCAGCGCCCGCTGCCCACGTGATGCACGTTCGGCCCGCGGCACCTGCGCGGATCCCAACACGAACCCGAGATTCTCACCGACCGTCAAGTGCGGCCAGAGGGCCAGATCCTGAAACACGAAACCCAGGCCGCGTTCGTGTGGCGGCACCAGATTGTGACCTGGCCCGGCCACGTGTGCGCCGTTGGCACTGATCGTCCCGGCGTCCGGCACCTCGAGGCCCGCAATCAGGCGCAACAAGGTCGTCTTCCCGCACCCACTCGGGCCCACGATCACGATCGCGTCCCCGGGTGACACGTCGAGGGACACGTCCGTCAGCGCCTGGTGGGCTCCCAGGCGCTTCGACACATGCGAGACGGTGACGGCCGGCACGCTCACGACACGTCCCGGTGCGCGAGGATGGCCCCAAGCAACGCGAGCGGCCCGAGGATGATGCTCGCTTGCAGCAGCGCCAGAACCGCGACGGATGAGGACGGCGCGTTGGCGATGAGTGTGTATATGCGGATCGGCAGCGTCGTTTCCCCAGGCGGCGCGACCAGGATACTGACGCCGAGTTCTCCGAACGCCAGCACGAACGCGACCAGCCAGGCTGCGACGAGGCCAAGGCGCATTTGCGGGATGACGACCTGCCACATGGTGCGCAGCCATCCCGCGCCGCTGACGGCCGCTGCCTCTTCGTGTGACATGGGGACGGTGCGGCCACTGGCGGCCAGAGCCAGGACGGCGACCGGGAGCAGCCGCGCGAGGTAGGCCAGCACGAGCATGCTGTCGGTCCCGTACAACGCGCCGAGCGGTCCCGGACGATTCCATACGTCAATGAGCCCCACACCGACCAGCGTACCGGGGACGGCGAACAGCACGACCAGTCCGATGTCGGCGAGGCGACCAAGGTCGCTCGCCGCCCGTGCCCGCGCGTAGCCCAGCCACATCGCGATCCCGACGACAGCAGACGCTCCGAGGGTCGCAAGTCTCAAGCTGTTGGCTATCGCCTCACCAGACCCACCGATCACGGCCATGATCGATCGGCTGTCCAGCGCTTCCCGCGCGAGCACGGCCATCGGCAGGCCCAGTGCTGTGACGAGCACCACCGTGATCCCCGCCAGAAGAGAGTGCGAGCGTTCGAATCGCAGTGCGCCCGGTGTGTCCGCGCCGCGGCGAGCGCTCACGAAGCGATCGCCAAGAAGCGCGACGGCCACGACCGCGACGGCGAGGCACAGGGCCAGCAGGGGCAGAGCCAGGAGCGCTGCCCGTCC
>JANORI010000375.1:0-2137 GCA_031415235.1 Acidobacteriota bacterium
GCCGTCGGGCGCGGATGTCTCGTTCCTGAGCACCAGGATGAAGCCGTTGAGCGGCAGGAAGCTCGCAAAGGGCGTCGTCTCCCGCATCGCCGTGTAGTACGCCCCGGTCCCACCGTCGGACACACCGGAGAGGACGACCCGGTTCTCATCGACGTTGTAGGTGCGCTTCACCAGATCGAGAATGGCGCCGAGGTTGTCCACCTGACGGCCGCTCCACCACGGCGCGTCCCTCCAGGCGTACGGCATGACGTAGATCTGCTCTGCCCCGGACAACCGGCCGCCAGGTCCAGGACGAGGAGGTGTATTGCTCTCGATTCGACCGACCCCGCCGTGGAGCTGCACGCGCGCCTGATACGCGCGATCCGGGGTGTAACTGTCGGGTACGTCCAGCGTGTAGAAGTACTCGCCGGTCTCGGTTCGATAGCTCGCCTGCACGACGCCGCGCGGCACATCGCGCGAGTAGACCCGGCCCTGCCGGAGGCGTCGGAACGCCTCGTCGAATCCAATGCCACTCGCGACGATCGGTTCGGACGCGGTAGCGGCCTCTCGAGGCGTCCGCGCCTGAAAGAAGCTCGCGAATGCGGCGTCGACGCGCATCGACGGGGGAACCTGCGCGGCCATCGTCACCGCGCCAAGCAAGGCGAAGCCGAACGAGAGCGTGCGGACCACTAGCGCATCTGCCACTTCGGCGTCGCGGCGATGTCCACGCAACTCATCACGAAGGCACGAAGGACAGTACCCCTACTTCGCTACCTTCACGTCGGGTTGTCCGAATGTGGCGGCGGCGATCGGGACGTTCAGCTTCACTTCGCTGAACTCGAAGGAGTCGCGGCCGTTCAGCCACGCGTACGTCCAGTGGAAGGGAAACTTGATGCCGCCGACATCGCGGTAGTCGGCGTAGTCCACTTGCGTCGGAACGCGGCCGATCGGTGAGCGGCCATGCCGCACCATCCGCACGAGCAAGCCCGAGGCGTCATCGAAGTACAGCGTCCCCAACGTGCCGTTGATGCCGTTTCCCTGAAGGACCGTGACGTCCTTGCCGTCGATGGTGGTCGGCAGGCCGACGCGCAACTGTGTCAGGGCCTGCCTGATCTGCGCTGGAAAGGCGAGCTGGGCGTCCAACCTCGCGCCGTCTCGCTCGCTTCCGCCCAGCTCGTACTTCGGGACGACGGCGAGCGGGACCGCGATCCAGCCGGTTCGACCGTCGTAGGTCCTGACGCTGACGCCGCGGTCCGGGTACTCAGGAAACCTGATGTGGGTGGCGCGCTTGTCTGGGGCCTGGGCGGAGAGCTCCACCACACCGCCGCCTCCAAACCCGCGATAGCCGATGCTCTTCCCGGTGGCCACAAAGCTGGTGATGCGCGCCACGTTCTGGGCTCCACCAATGGCCTGCAGGTACTTGTCCAGCACCTGATCGACGGTTGGGACTCCGGGCGCCGGTGTGAGCACGTCGTCGAACTCGAAGATCGGCTCGCCGTAGACCGCGTCCAGGGTCGGGGTCATCACCGGCCGCTCGCGGCCACGATGGCAACTCCAGCACGTCACCACCTGCCGACCGCCGAAGTGGTCACGGTTGATGGCGGTCACCATCTGCACCATGCGACGTGCCGCGCGCTTTCTCGGGGTGTCGACCGCCCAGTCGACCTCGGTGGTGCCAGCGGCGGGATGACATCCGACACAATCGGAGCCCACCGCTGCCGACATGATGCCCATCGTCAACATGAAGTCGTCGACGCCAATGCCCCTGAGCGCCTGAACGTTCTTGAACACGTCTTCTGCCATCAGCGGCTTCGTCGGTGGCGTGGCCTGACTGCCCTGCCCCGACACATGCTGACCCACAGCGATGAGGGTTGCGACCATCACGGTGGTGGCAGCAGGGATCACCTGCCTCGATCCGATCCTCATGTGAGTACTCCTGCTGGTTCTGCGGCGCTGCGGCCGAGTCGAGGGGGACGATGTACGGCGCGGCGTGTCCAGGCGGCACCTCAGCGACCGTCCTCGTCGGTCTTCAGCTCCGCCTCCACGACTCTATGTCTAGGTGACCACCGTGCCACCGCCCTCGGGGCCGTAGTTCACCACCTCGCCAATCGAGTCGATGTCGACGGCGATCTTCATGGCGTTGGGCACTGCGCTGTGC
>JANORI010000376.1:0-2986 GCA_031415235.1 Acidobacteriota bacterium
GAACGAGACCATCGACAACCGCGTGGCCTACCAGCCGAGCCCCGACGCCGTAGCCGAGATCAGCGTCGAGACCAACAACTACTCGGCCGACACCGGCAACGTCGGCGGCGCGCTCGTGGCCGCCGTGCTCAAGTCGGGCACCAACCAGTACCGCGGCAACGTCTTCGAGTTCTATCGCGACAGCGACTTCGACGCCAACACCTGGGACGCGAACCGCTCGAACGCCCCCAAGCAGGAGCGGCGCCAGGACATCTACGGGGGCACGCTCGGCGGGCCGATCCGGCGCGAGCGGCTGTTCTTCTTCGGCAACTACCAGGGCTCGAGACAGGACGCTCCCGGTTTCGGCACCGCGTCGGTGGCGCCCGAGGCGTGGCGCCGCGGCGACTTGTCGAGTGTGACGGCCACGATTCGGGATCCGTTGACCGGCCAGCCGTTTCCCGGCAACCAGATCCCGGTGTCGCGCATCAGCCCCGTGGCGCGCGCGCTGCTGAACGACCTGACCAACTATCCCGTGCCCAATCGCAGTGTGCCGGGCGGCATCTCGGGCAACTTCGTCGGTGAGACGCTGCTCGAGATTCGTGGGCATCAGGGTGACGTCCGCGTGGACTGGAATGCGTCGACCAACGACAAGCTGTTCGCCCGCTATTCGTTTGCCACCTATGAGGACGCGCGCGACCGCAACGCCCTGCCGCTCATCTTCTCGTCGCGCAACGACCAGCCCTTCTGGAACGTGGGCGGCAACTGGAATCGCATCTTCGGGCCCACGATGGTCAACGAACTGCTCGTGGGCTTCAGCCACACGCGCGTGATCTCGGAAACCTACGACTGGTCGGGCCTGGGCGGCGGCAATGCGAAGTACGGCATCGCGGGCGGCCAGCCCATCGACGGCCTCAGCTCGATTGGCTGGGGCAGTGGGCTCACCGCCCCCGGCGCCTCGGCGCTGGATTCGGACACGCTCGCCACGACCTTCCAGATCAACGAGAAGCTGACCTGGCTGAAGGGCCGCCTTGCCTTCAAGTTCGGCGGCCAGCTGCTGCACTACAACCAGCGCCGCTTCTACGCCGGCAACAACGGTCTGCTCGGCTCCATCAACTACAACGGCGCCTTCACGGGTTTCGCCTTCTCGGATTTCCTCCTGGATCTGGTCTCGAGCAAGGGGCGGGGCGGCGGTGACCCGAACGACCCGTGGACGCATCTGCAAGACCGCATCGGTCTGTTCGTGCAGGACGACTTCAAGCTGCGGCCCAACGTGACGGTGAACCTCGGCATGCGCTGGGCCTACACCTCGCCGCTCGTCGAGCAAGACAACCGGCAGTCCAACTTCGACCTGACGACCGGACGTCAGACCCTTGCAAGCGACGGCAGTCTCGAGGACCGCGCGCTCTACAAGCCGTACTACAAGGGCTTCGAACCGCGGCTGGGCGTGGCGTGGAGCGTGACCGACCGCTGGGTCGTCCGCGGTGGCTACGGGATCTCGCAGTTCATGGAGGGCACGGGGGCCAATCTTCGCTTGCCGCTCAATCCCCCGTTGTTCTTCGAGTCGGCCGTGAACTACGACGTCACCACGGGGGCGGGCAGCGCCGCCAGTGGCTTTGTCGGACTCGTGCCCGGCACGAGACCCGCCGGCAACGTTCGCGCCTACGATCCAAACTTGCGGCCACAGTTCTCGCAGCAGTGGAACGCCTTTGTCGAGTATCAGGCCACGTCGTCGATGTCGGCCCAAATCGGCTACGTGGGTCACCACGCCGAGCACCTCGTGACGCCGGTGGAGGGCAACCAGGCGTTGCCGGGAGTGGGCGATCCTTTGACGTGGGCCGCCAAGAATACGCGCCGGCCGCTGTTTGCCGCGCAGCCGCTGGTCACGACCGTGGCGACCACGGCGGCGCGGGGCGGCAGTCGCCATCACTCGATGCAGGCCAGCGTGCGGCAACGTAGCGTCGGCGGCGTGGAGTTGCTGGCGTCGTATACGCTCGGCCGCACGCGCACCAACAACCGCGGCTTCTACGGCGTCTTCGGTGGCACTGGCTTGCAGGGCGTCACGAGCGCGACCGAAGGCGCCTACTGGCAGAACACCTACAACCCCGACGCGGAATGGGGTCCGGCGTTCCACGACGCGCGACACAACATGGTCGTGTCGGGCACCTGGCAGCTGCCCGTGGGCAAGGGGCGGCGCGTGGGGTCGAACTGGAGCACGGTGACCGACTCACTGCTGGGCGGCTGGCAGCTGGGCGGGATCGTGCAAGCGCGGTCGGGTCTGCCGATTACCGTGATCGACGGCCGCGCGCGGTCGCTGCAGGGCGAGCGAGGCGCCGAACGTCCCAACTGCGTGGGCGCCTGGAAGCCCGCCGACCAGACGCTCGATCGCTGGCTCGACATCAATGGGTTTTCCGCCGTGCCGCTCGGCACGTTCGGCAACTGCCCGGTGGGCGTGGCGCGCGCGCCGGGCTACAAGAACCACGACCTCGTCGTGTCGAAACGATTCGGGTTCGCAACCACGCGCTACGCCGAGTTCCGCGTTGAGGCCTTCAACGTGCTGAACATCCCGAGCTTCGGGCCGCCAGCGCGCGACATCTCCGTGCCGAACACCTTCGGTCAGATCACCAGCACGGTGAGTGCGCCGCGCGTGATCGAACTGGTGTTCAAGGTGTATTTCTAGGGGCTGGGGCCTGGGGCCTGACAGAGCGCAGGTCACGCTGCTGCACTGTCACACTGTCACACTGTCACGCGGGTACGCTGTCACACTGACCGGCGACTGTGAGGACCGATGAACGGCAAGAGGCGCTGGGCGATCGTGACGATGGTGGCGATGGTGGCGGCGGTGTCGTCGGCGCAGCAACGCGGGCCCGACCCGGAGCCGCCGACGCGGGGCGCGCCGCCGCCGGCGGCACTCAGACCGCTCGTGGCCGGGCCGAATGGCGGCGTGTCCACGGGACATCCGCTCGTCACCTCCGCCGCTCTTGAAATTCTGCACAAGGGCGGCAACGCG
>JANORI010000377.1:0-2694 GCA_031415235.1 Acidobacteriota bacterium
CGCGACTCACGTTCGGCGAGGCAAACACCCGGCCCATCTGGAGTCCTGACGGGCGTTACGTGGTGTTCAGCCGCACGGGCAGCGGGATGTTTCAGGTGCGCGCCGACGGCGCCCGACAGCCGCAAGCGCTGGTCCCGAGTAAGGTCGTGCTGTATCCGTCGTCGTTCACGCCGGACGGTCGGCGGCTGGCCTACTCGGAGGTCGTCGCCACCGGCGCGTCGCAAATCTGGACCGTGCCGCTGGAGGACCGCGGTGGCGAGTTGAGCGCTGGGACACCTGAGCCGTTCCTCAAGAGCCGCTCCAGCGAGTTTGCGCCAGCATTCTCACCCGACGGGCGCTGGCTGGCGTATCAGTCGAACGAATCAGGCACGAATGAGGTGTATGTGCGCCCGTTTCCACCGCCCGCGTCCGGACAGGGCAGCCGTTGGCAGGTGTCGAATAGCGGCGGCACGTCGCCGCGGTGGTCGCGGAGCGGGCGCGAGCTGATCTACCAGGCAGGCGACGAGCTCATGACGGTGAGCTACTCGGTGAGCGGCGACGCGTTCGTGGCGGACAAGCCGCGGGTGTGGATCGCCGCCCTCGGCGACGCAGCGATCGGCGGCGCAGTGATCGGCGGCTGGGATCTAGCGCCGGACGGCAAGCGCGTGCTGGTCGTGACGCCGGCGGACAGCGCGGACTCGACGAAGGCGGAGCACCACGTCGTGTTCCTGCAGAATTTCTTCGACGAGCTGCGCCGGAAGGTGCCGCTGGGGAAGTAGGCTCAGGACAGCAGCCGCAGGCGAACATCCTGCACGCGTGCCACCATCTCGGCTGAGCCGAGCTCGGGATGGGCTTCGAGCAACGCGAGCACGTCGGCCACATCGTGGGCCCGCTTGCTGGGGCGGCGCGCAGGCTCCATGGCTGCCGACAGTTTCAGCGCGATGAGGTCGGCGACGCTCGCGACTCGCAATGGCACGCCGCCCTCGAGATTTACCACGCTGGCGCGCGTAACGGCCTCGGCAATCCCTTCGTCTTCGGCGGAGAACTGCACGGCGGTACGCTGCTTCAGCGGGGCTGAGCCGGGCGCACGCCAGTTGTCGCTGTGCTCGTGTCGGCCAGTGTGCTCGAAGCCGGCGGCAAGCAGTGCCTCGCGGGGCACATCGGCATAGGTGGGCACGGCGAGATCGATGTCGAGAGTGGTTCGAGGATCTTCGGTGTGCAGCTGCACGGCAACGCCTCCGATGAGGGCATAGGGCACGCCTTCTCGTTCAAGCAGTTGCGCCACGAGCCGCAACGGTCCTTCCTTGGAATCACCACCCGGCAGGCCCATGGTCTCACTCCAGAGTCGATCGAGGGCATACGCCGTGGCCAGGCGCTCGCGCGCTTCCGTGGTCGTTGGGCCCTTCATCGTGCTCGAAGTCTAGCATCGGATGGGCTTGCCCCTCACCGACAGCGCACGTCGCAGGATCAGTCCAGGAAGTCGTAGGGCACGCGCACGCGGTCGTAAGTGATGCGCGCCCGTTGGTCCCGCGTGACCAGCGTGGCGCCCGCATGCAGCACCGTGGCCGCAATCAGCGCGTCGTAGATGGCTCCGCCAGTGAGCCCCTCGCGGCTCGCCATCTCGATGAGCCCCATGTGTCCCCGCGGCGGCAGCACCAGGGGAGCGTCGCCAAATCGCGCTGCCAGAAAGGCCTGCACCACATCCGCGGGCGCCCGATGCGGGGGCGGAAAAACGGGTCAGCACCGAGAACGTCTCAATCACGACGTGCGCGGGAATCCTCGGCGCTCGTGTGAGCACCGCCGCCGCCGAGGCGTGCCCCTCGTGCCAGCTGGCAAAGGCCGCTACCACCACACTGGTGTCTACGGCGATCACCGCCGCGTCCCTTCGAGCGCGGCCCGCACCATCGCATCGGTCAGAGGCGGCAGGGGCTCTTCTGGAACGGCCACGAGCCCACCGCCTCGTTGCTCGAGCGCCATCACCGTGGCCACCGGCTCGATCTCCAGCAGCCCGTCGCGTTCACGAATCTCGATCACCTTGCCGGCTTCTAGTCCCAGCCGCGTGCGAGTGGCTTTCGGAATGACAATTCTTCCGGCACCGTCAATGGTAGTTCGCATGGCATTAGTCTACCAGTTCTCGTGACGATCTCTGCCGCTACAACAGTCCGCCGTCGACGAAGGCGACACGGGCAGACTAGCCCGACATGTGGCTGCAGGACGGCGCGCGCACCAGCCGGGTCACGTCCGATCCGGCCGCCGACGTGTCTTTCGAGGGGCGACCAGGCGTCGCAGGTGCGTGGCCGTCTGATGGCGGTCGAGGCTCCCGTCGGCGACCTCGAGCGTCAACCTCTCCCACGAGGCACCATCAGCGGCAGGCGCTCGGTGATTCAGCCGCAGGAACACGAGGCAGGCGCCGAGTGCCGCTCGTTTGTTGCCATCGAGGAACGGGTGATTCCGGCAGAGGTAGAAGAGGTAGGCAGCCGCGACTTCGACGACGTCTGTGAAGACCGATTCACCGCCAAAGGTTGCCTGTGGAGCGGCGACCGCGGATTCGAGCAAAGCGCGGTCACGTACGCCGTCCAGCCCGCCGAACTCCCGGATCGCCTCGGCGTGAATCTCTTCCACGATATCGACGGTGAGCTGCACGCAGCCGGTCGGCCGCGCGCTCATGACAGCTTCTTCATCGTCCGGGCATAGTCCTTCATGGTCTTCTTGATC
>JANORI010000378.1:0-10194 GCA_031415235.1 Acidobacteriota bacterium
CGGTGTTGCCGCCGGGCGTCCAGTCGTGCGCCGAGATGCGCACCGACATCGGCCGGTCGGCGGGCCAGGCTTCGCGCATCGCGCGAAAGACGTCGAGTGGGAACCGCGCGCGTCGTTCAGCGCTGCCGCCGTAGTCGTCGCCACGCAGGTTGGTGAGCGGCGAGAGGAAGGCCGAGAGCAGATAGCCGTGGGCGCAGTGCAGTTCGAGCCAGTCGAAGCCGGCCGACGCGCCCAGCCTCGTGGCGTGCACGAACTCGTCGCGCACGCGGTCCATGTCGGCGAGCGTCATCGCATGGGCGCGTTGCGAGATCCCGTCGAGGTACTCCGTCTCCGACGGTGCGATCAGCGGCCAGTTGCCCTCGGGCAGCGGCTGGTCGATGCCTTCCCACATTCTCTTCGTGGAGCCCTTCGCGCCCGCATGACCGAGCTGCAGCCCGATGCGCGCCGGCGAGTACTCGTGCACGAATCGCACGATGCGAGCCCAGGCGTCGCGGTGCGCATCGGCCCAGAGGCCCGGGCACCAGGGCGTGATCCGCGCATCGGCTGCGGGGCAGGTCATCTCGGTCATGACGAGTCCCGCGCCGCCGGTCGCACGAGCGCCCAGATGCACGAGGTGCCAATCGCTCGGCGTGCCGTCGGCGTGGGCGCTGTATTGCGCCATCGGCGAGACCACGACGCGGTTGGGCAGGGTGCAGCCGCGGACCGTGTACGGCGTCAGGAGAGGCGGGACCGGCGTGAGTTCGGCGGCGCTCGGCGGCGCATGGCGGTGCGCGTCGCCCTTCGTGTCGCGCGTGGAGGCTGGTGACGTCACAGGGTCACCCTCAGCCGCACGCTGCGCGAACCAGCGCTCGAACGCCTCCACATAGCCGGCGTCGCGCTGCCGCAGGTTCTCGTGCGAGATCCGTTGCGACCGCGTGAGCAGCGAATACGCGAACTGCTCGGGCGCCAGCGTGGCGTAACGGTCGACGTGCTCGAACCACTCGGTCGAGTTACGCGCGGCGTTCTGGAGCTTGAGGACCTCCACGGTCCGCTCGGCCTGGTACCGCTCGAGCGCACCGCGGCGGTCCAGCGGCGCCGCAACGATGCAGGCATCGAGCGCGATCGCGTCCTCGAGGGCCAGCTTGCTGCCGGAGCCGATCGAGAAGTGCGCAGTGTGCGCCGCGTCGCCGAGCAGCACGAGCGGAACGTCTCCGTGCGGTGTCTTCAGGTCGTGCACCCACTGTGCGCAGGTGATGCGCGGGAAGCGGATCCACTGCGCCGAGCCGCGCGGGTGCGCGGCAGTGCTCATCAGGGCGGCGCCCGCGAGCCGACCCGCGAACAGCTTCTCGCAGTATGCGATCGACTCCGCGCCGTCCAGACGGTCGAATCCGGCGCGCTCCCACACCTCCTGCGGTGTCTCGACGATGAAGGTGCTCATGCCCTCCTCGAACTGGTACGCATGTGCCTGGAACCAGCCGTGCTCGGTCTCGACGAAGTCGAAGGTGAAAGCGTCGAACGTGCGCGGCGTGCCGAGCCAGATGTAGCGGCAACGCCGGAGGTCGGTGTCCGGGCGAAAGGTGCTCGCGTAGCGGTCGCGAATCCGGCTGTTGATGCCGTCGGAGGCGATCACGAGATCCCACGTGTCGGCCGTGACCAGGGTCTCGAGGTCGACCGGAGTCTCGTGCTCGAACCGGAGCACCACCCCGAGCGACTCGCAGCGCTGCTGGAGGATGCGGAGCATCGCCTTGCGGCCGATGCCGCTGAAGCCATGGCCGCCAGAGCGGATGGTGCGGCCGCGGAAGTGGGCGGCGATGTCGTCCCAGTGGTGAAGCGCACCGGCGATCGCGTCTGCGCTCGAGGGGTCGGCAGCGCGCAGGTTCGCGACTGTCTGGTCAGAGAGGACGACGCCCCAGCCGAAGGTATCGTCGGGACGGTTGCGTTCCTGCACCTCGACGTGCGCGTCGCGGTGCCGCCGCTTGAGCAGCAGCGCCGCATAGAGTCCGCCCGGTCCGCCTCCGACGACCAGCACACGCACGTCATCGCTCCTGTGGTTTCGCGGCCATGGTACGGCGAAATGCTTGAAGATTCAAGTAAAACGGGCGGGCGCGTCACCGGCGCCTGCGGGTAGCGGGACGTCCCGCCAGGCCTCACCCACCCGCACCTATTCAGGACGCATCGCAGCCAGCAGCACGGGATCGAGCCGCCAGGTCATCGCCGGTCCGGCAGCGACCCACACCGAGCCGTGCGCCACGAGCACCGCGCCACCGCCCTCACCCGTGAACCGCTGCACGGCGCGGTTGGTCTTCGGGTCGATGCGCACGAGCGGCAGGCCGGGCGCGCTGATCCACACCGAGCCTTCGCCGACGGCCAGGTCGCCGGCGCTGGCGCCGTCCACGGGAATGGTCGCCACCACCTTGTTCGTCTTGGGATCGACGCGCGACACCGAGCCGTCGCCGCGGTTCAGCGTCCACACGCCGCCCTCGCCCACGGCCACGGGGCCCGGCTTCGGCCCCACCTTCACCGCCTCGACCACCGCGTTGGTGTGCGGGTTCACGCGTGTCACCACGTCCCCGCGTGCGCTCGTCGTCCACAGGGCCTCTTCGCCAAACGCCAGCGACGCAGGGTCGCGGGCCACGAACACCTCGGCCACGACGTCGTTGGTGTCGGGGTCCACGCGTGACACGATGCCCTTGGGGTCGGACGCGATCCACACGCTGCCCACGGCGGTGACGAGGCGCGCCGCCGGGTCCGCGACGCCAATCGTCAGTGGCACCGTCACGGCCTGCGTCTTCACGTCGACCCGCGCCACCGTGCCGGCGCCGCACATCGGCGCCCACACGCTGCCGAACGCCACGACGAGGCTGGCGCAGACCGGTGACGGCAGCGCCACGGGTGCCCCGGCGGCGTTGGTCTTCGCGTCGATCCGCGCGACGCCGCTGCCCACGGGCACCCACACCCCGTCGTCGGTCGCGACCGCGCCGGGTGCCAATGCCAGGGCAATCCGCGCGTCGGGCGTCACCCGCGCCAAGGCAATCACGTCGGCGGGCCGTGGGGGCGACGCAGGGGATGGCTGGGCAGCTCGACCATGCCGTCCAAGCCCTGCTGCGATCGACAGCGCGACCATCAGACGTGTCAGGGCGTGCAACGTGGACAGGCCGTTCGACCGGCCCCGGGCGCCTGCGCAGTAAGCACTCATGCGCGTGCATAATACGCTGTACCCCATGCGCTCATCGATGACGACGTCGACAGTCGCCCTCTGGACCTCGCTCGCGGTCTGGGCCGCCGCCCTTGGAAGTGGCGTGGCAGCTCGCCAGGCCGTCCAGCCGGGCGCGACTCCGGCAGCGGCACAGGCGGCAGCCGTGCTCCAGACCCCGGATGTGTTCGAGACGCGCATCCGCCCGCTGCTCGCCGCCAACTGCTACGCGTGTCACGCCGAGGCGGCCATGGGCGGATTGCGGCTCGATTCCCGCGCCGCCATGCTGCGCGGCGGCGATACCGGCGCGGTCGTCGAGCCTGGCAAGCCGGAGGCGAGCACGCTCATCAAGGTGCTGCAGCACGCCACGGGCTTCCCTGCCATGCCCAAGGGCCGGGCCAAGCTGCCGCAGGCCGACATCGATCTGCTGGTGGAGTGGGTGCGCGCAGGCGCGGCCTGGCCGGCAGCGACGACGACTGCCGCGGCGGCGCCAGCGGCCGCCCGCGAGAAGGTGGTGACCGCGGAACATCGCGCGTTCTGGTCGTTCCGCCCCCTGCAGCGTACGGCCGCGCCGGCGGTGAAGGCGAGCGACTGGCCGCGCACCGACATCGACAAGTTCGTGCTCGCTCGGCTCGAAGCCGAAGGACTCGCCCCGGTGGGCGACGCCGACAAGCGCACCTTGCTCCGCCGCGTCACGCTCGACCTTACGGGCCTGCCGCCGACGCCCGACGAAGTCGACGCGTTTCTTGCCGACACCGCGCCGGACGCGTACGAGAAAATCCTCGACCGGCTGCTCGCGTCGCCCCACTACGGCGAAGCGTGGGGCCGGGTGTGGCTCGACGTGGCGCGATACGGCGAAGACGACTACCGCAGTCTCGATCCCATGGGCCGCGGCCTCAATCCCTATCCCAATGCCCACCTCTACCGCGACTGGGTGATTCGCTCGCTGAACGACGACCTGCCCTACGACCAGTTCGTGGCCGCACAGCTTGCCGCCGATCTGTTCGAGGGCCGCGACCGCATGCGGCACCTGCCGGCCCTCGGCTTCCTGGGCCTCGGTCCGTGGTACTACGACAACGGTGCCGTCGAGATCACCCACGCCGACGAACGCCACGACCGGGTCGACGCCGTGAGCCGCGGCCTGCTGGGCCTTACCGTGGGCTGCGCGCGGTGCCACGACCACAAGTACGACCCGATCCCCACGAAGGACTACTACGCGATGGCCGGCGTGTTCCTGAACGCCGAGTACCACGAGTATCCGCTGACGCCGAAGGCCGTAGTCGACGAGTACAAAACCAAGGAGAAAGCGCTCAAGAAGAAGCGCGAGCTGCTCTCGGAGTTCACCGCCACCGAATCGCAACAACTCGCCGAGACGCTGGCCTTCCAGGCAGCGCGCTACCTGCAGGCGGCGTGGAAGGTCACCGGCGAGCCCAAGAAAGACCGGCTGGAGGTCGTCAACAGCGACAGGCTCGACTACGAGCTCTTCGACCGCTGGCTGGTCTTCCTGGCGAAGCGGCCGGTGTTCTATCCCTTCCTGAAGGACTGGCAGGCGCTCATCGCCGCGGGCGGTACCGCCAAAGACGCCGAGAAGCTGGCGACCGAGTTCCAGACCCTGCTGGTGTCGGTCGTGCTCGAGCAGCGCGAAGTGAAGAAAGAGAACGACATCATCCGCGCCCGTGCGCTGCCCTCCGCGAAACCAAAGGAGCCGGCAAACCTGCCAAACGAGTTCAAGACCAACGACGATTTCTGCCCAGGCTGCGGGCTGGAGCTGAAGAGCATGTCGGTCGAGCGCACGGCGCTCTGGACCGATGCGTTCCGACAGAACCTCGACCCCGACGACGCCCCCGGCAAGGTGGCCCGGCCTGGACTGCTCAGGTTCCGGGGCTGGGGGCTCGAGCAGCGCCTCGGCGACGACCGTCGCAGCCTGATCGAGACGCTGCGCAAGGACATCGAGGCCATGGACAAGGCCATGCCGCCGAAGTACGCCTACGTGCACGGCGTGCGCGACGCCGAGACGCCCGCCGATCTGCAGGTGCACGTGCGCGGCAACCCGATGCGCCTGGGTGATTCGGTGCCACGCGGCTTCGTGACGGTGCTCAGTCCCGGCGAACGCACGGCGTTCACGAAGGGCAGCGGCCGCCTGGAGCTGGCCAGATCCATCACCAGTCAGCCCCTCGCGCTGCGCGTCGTGGTCAACCGCATCTGGAAGCAGCACATGGGCAGCGGCATCGTCGCCACGCCGAGCAACTTCGGACAAAACGGCGAACGGCCGACGCATCCGGAACTGCTCGACTACCTGGCGCGGTACTTCGTGGACCACGGGATGTCGCTCAAGGCGCTCCACAAGGAGATCCTGCGGAGCCGCGCGTACGCGCTCAGTGCCGACACGCAGGCCGCGGCCGCCGCGAAAGACTCGGGGAACCGCCTGTATTGGCGCGCGAACCGGAAGCGGCTGAGCGCCGAGCAGATTCGCGATGCGGTGCTGTCGGTGTCGGGCGCGCTCGACGCCCGTCTGGGCGGACCGTCGGTGCCACTCACACCGCTCGTCGATCGACGCACCATCTACGGCAAGGTCAGCCGCTACAAGCTCGACGAGTTCCTGCAGCTCTTCGACTTTCCGAGTCCGAGTCAAACCGCGGAACAGCGCTACGCCACGACCGTGCCCCTGCAGCGCCTGTTCTTCATGAACAGCGACTTCATGCAACAGCACGCGGAGCGGGTGGCCGAGCGGGTGGCCGACGAGCCCGGCGACGCGGCCCGCATCACCGCGGCGTATCGGCTGCTCTTCGGTCGTGCGGCCACCCCCGCCGAAGTGGCGGCCGGACGAGCGTTCCTCGGGGCCGAGGCGATGAAGCAGTACCAGGAACGCAAGGCGAGGGCGAACGATCCGAAGGCGAAGCCCGACGAACCTGCGCCGGTCGACGACGAGAAGACAGGCGGGGGCGACCCGTCCGACGACGACGGCATGATGGCCGGTGTGGTACCGGGCGCGAAACCGGTCGAGAAAGAGGCCGGCAAGATGCGGCCCATCACCGCGTTTGGCCGCTACGTCAAAGTCCTGCTCAGTTCGAACGAGTTCATCTTCGTGAGCTGACGACGAAAAGATCCGTATGTCCCATCGCAGCAGTCCACCACTCACCCGCCGCGACGCGCTCTGCCGCATCGGCAACGGCTTCGGCATGATGGCGTTTGCCGGCATGGTCGGACACTCGCTGTCGGCCGCCGGCCTCGACCAGAGCGGGGCCAAGAGCGCCGCCAAGGGGATCGCCGCCGGACTCTCGAAAGGCCTGCATCACCCCGCGCGGGCCAAGCGCGTGATCTTCCTCTTCATGAACGGCGGGCTGTCGCAGGTGGACAGCTTCGACCCGAAGCCGATGCTGGCCAAGTACCACGGGCAGCCCCTGCCGGGCGGCACCGTGTCGACCGAGCGCAAGACCGGGGCGCTCATGCAGTCGCCCTTTGCGTTCACGAAGTACGGTCAGAGCGGTCTCGAGGTCAGTGAGCTGTTCCCGCACGTGGGCGCCTGCGCCGACGACCTCTGCCTGATCCGCTCGATGCACACCGACATCCCGAATCACGAGCCGTCGATGCTCATGATGAATACCGGCCACAGCCAGGTGGGCCGCCCGTCGATGGGCGCCTGGCTCACCTACGGGCTCGGCACCGACAACCAGAACCTGCCGGGCTACGTGGTGTTGTGCCCCGACGTGCCCACCACCGTGGGCCCGCCGCTGTGGAATAGCGCGTTCCTGCCGGCCGTGCACCAGGGCACGTTCATCCCGAGCAAGGTCGAGCGGCCCGACCAGATCATCGGCAAGGAGTTCGACCCGAAGAAGCTGGTGTCGTACATCCACAGCAAGGACTTCACGCTGGCCGAGCAGCGGCGCGAACTCGACCTGATGGCGGCGCTCGACACGATGCAGCGCGGCGGCGCGCCTGCCGATCCGCAGCTCGAAGCCGCCATCGGCTCGATGGAGACGGCCTACCGGATGCAGACCGAAGCGCCGGACGTGTTCGACATCCGCAAGGAGAGCAAGGCCACGCTCGAGCTCTACGGCCCGGGCAGCACGGCTCGCGGCTGCCTGATGGCGGTGCGGCTCGTGGAGCGCGGCGTGCGCATGGTGCAGGTCTACTACGCCAAGGGCGATCCGTGGGACGCGCATTCCGACATCCAGCAGCATCGCAAGAACGCCAAGGACTCCGACCAGCCCTTTGCCGCGGTGATCAAGGACCTGAAGTCGCGCGGACTCTTGAAGGACACGCTGGTTGTGTGCGGCTCCGAGTTCGGCCGCACGCCGGTGGTGGAAGTGGGCGGCAACACCGGCGGCGTGCAGGCCGGCCGCGACCACAACCCGTTTGGCTTCTCGATGTGGCTGGCCGGCGGCGGCGTGAAGGGTGGACTGACCTACGGCGCCACCGACGACTTCGGCTTCAAGGCCATCGAAAAGCCCGTGCACGTGAACGACCTGCACGCGACCATCCTGCACTTGATGGGCATCGACCACACCAAGCTGACCTATCGCTACAGCGGTCGCGACTTCCGCCTCACCGACGTGGCCGGTACCGTGCTGCACGACATCATCGCGTAGGATTTCGACATGGCCGGGGAGGACCCGATGCTTTCACCCGCGGCGCGACGCGACACGCGCCTCAGAACGTCCAGGGGCCTCCGGCGCTGGTGATCGAAGTGCTGTCGACGAGCACACGGAAGCGCGACGCGCAGATCAAGCGTCGGCTGTTCGAGCGCACCGGCGTGCGCGAGTACTGGCTGGTGGATCCGGAGCTCGACACCGTGCAGGTGTTCCGGCCGGTCGACGGCCGTCTGCAGCGGGTGGCGGAGTTGTCGGCCGAAGACGACCACGCGCTGACGACGCCGATGCTTCCCGGCTGCGCCATCGGAGTGCGCGCGCTCTTCGCCCCGTTCGACTAAGCCCGTTCGAGTAGGTCCGTCGTCATCGGTCGCGGCTAGGGCATGGCCCGCGGCGCAGACGCCACTGGAGCCGCGCACGCGTTGTTACCGGCCGCATCGGTGGCGCACACGCGATAGGATGCCGACGCGGGCACGTCCCTGGGCCAGTCGGCCACCCACAGATACTCGCCATACCAGCGCATCGGGATCTCGCGTGTGGCGGCACCCGTGAACTCGACCGCCACTCGTTGCCACTCGCTGGCCAGACTCGGACTCTTGCGGTCGTGCACACGCGCGCGAACCTGCGTGGCGGCGGTGGTGCGCGTGACGGCATGCACGCGCGCGATCGACGGCGCCGCGGTGTCGCGCGGCAGTCCGCGTCCTGAGAAGACGCGCTCGTCGGTCGCGGTCTTGTGCTCGCCCTGCCCTTGCACGACGTCCATACGGCCATCGCCGTCGAGGTCGGCCAGTGCGATGCCGAGCGTGCCGGGGGTGTCGGTTCCGCTGAACACGTCGAGACGCGCGGTGAGGTGGCCCTTGCCGTCGTTCGTGAGCAGGCGGTCCGGCCCGCTGAGCGAGCCCACCACGAAGTCGGCGTCGCCGTCGGAATCGGCGTCAAGAAACGCCACCATGTTGTCGTCTTCGCCCACGTTCGCGGCCGGCGGCCACCACGCGGCGGTGACATCGCGGAAGCGGCCCTTGCCGTCGTTCTTGAACACGTGCTCGCGCCGGCTCGACTGATCGTCACCCGCGATGTCGCCGTCGTTCATGGTGACGAGATCCAGAAAGCCGTCGCCGTCGAGATCCATCGGCTCGAACTCGTAGTTGTTGGTGTACTGCGGCAAGGCGCGCGCGTCCTCGGTGAACGTGCCGGCGCCGTCGTTCCTGAACATGCTGCTGCCCGGGCAGCGTTTGCACGACACGAGCAGGTCGAGATCGTCGTCGTTGTCCACGTCGGCCAGCTCGAGATCCCACGAGAAGCGCACGAGCAGCGCCGGCATGCGCGCGTCGGTGGCGTCGCTGAAGTGGCCGGTGCCGTCGTTGAGCCAGAGTCGCGTGCGGCCGCCGTCGTTGGTCATGTTGTGGCCGGGGCCCCAGTCGGCAAGCACCACGTCGAGGTCGCCGTCGTGGTCCACGTCTCCGAACTCCGCATCCCCCACGCTGAGCGGCATCTGCGGCAGGTGCGTGGCCGTCACCTCGCGGAAGGCGCCGTTCCCCGTGCCGAGGTAGAGGCGGCTCTGAGTCTGGTAGGTCGTGCCGACGAACACGTCTGCCAGGCCATCGCCGTTCACGTCGCGCGCCTTGATCACCCGCGCCAGGTCGGGTGTCGACCCCAACACCGTCGCGGTCGCCTCGACGAAGCGGAAGCCGGAACCGGTGTGCATGAACACCTGATTCGGTTCGGGCGTGCCCGGCGTGGAATAGTCGCCGCCGTTGGCAAAGAGCAGATCCGGCCGGCCGTCGCCGTTCAGATCCGCGATCTCCACCTTGTTGGTCCAATACGTCGTGACGGGGATGGCGTCGGGCGTGACGTCGAACCACAGCGGGCCGACCGTCTGCGCCGACGCGACGATAGCCGCCGCGAGCACAGACGCCGAGAGGGACAGCAGACCGCCGCGGATCACCGAAGGCATGCCGCATCTTACACGTGTCGCGCTGGACATCTGCGGCCGTTGCTGATGTGATCGCGCCGTCCACAGCCGCGCCGCGCAAACGCCCGAAGACGCCAGGAGTGTCATATGCCACGAGTCAGCCGGCGCGCGTTTCTCGGCACCACCGGTGCCTCGCTCGGATCGCTCATTGCGGCACGCGAGGCGGCCGCGCAGCTGCGGCGCTACCGTGTCTTGCTCAACTCGAACTTCTCGGGACCGCAGGCGTTCTTCTTCCTGGCGCAGGACCGCGGCTACCTGAAGGTGGCCGGCCTCGACGCCGAGTTCGTGGGCGGCGACGGCGCCGCCGCCATCGTGCCGAGAATTGGCGGGGAGGGGTTCGACTTCGGCTACGGCGACCTCAACGCGCTCGTGCCGCTTGTGGCCAGGGGCCAGTCGGATGCGCCAATTGCCGTCTACGTGACGTTCAACACGACGCCGCTCACGATCGCGGTGGACGCCGC
>JANORI010000379.1:0-3898 GCA_031415235.1 Acidobacteriota bacterium
CCGCTCCCCCATGCAGCCAGCCGGCGATGAAGCCTGACCGGAAGACGTCGCCGGCCCCGGTGGAGTCCACGACCGGCACACGGAACGCCGGGGTCGCAAACTCCCGCCCGCCGGCCAGACACAGGCTGCCCTCTTCCCCGAGAGTCACGCAGACCACCGGCGCCCTCGTGTCCCGCTGCAGGCGCGCCAGCGCCTCGCCAAGTGACGACGCCCCCGTGTAGTCCGCCGGGAATGCCTCGGCCGCGATGATCACGTCGATCTGGCGAAGCAGTCCGTCGATGTCGGGCCGCACCTTCTCGACGTCGATGACCGTACGCGTTCCGACCCGACGGGCCTCAGCCGCCGCGGCAGCCACTGCCGCGGTTTCGTGACAGTCGACGTGTAGAATGCGCGCGGCCCGAACGGCGTCGGCGGGCACGTCGGCGGGAGACATCGCGAGTCCCGGGTGACGATTCCACACCACGGTGCGGGAGCCCGATTGCCGATCGACGAGGATCACCGCAAACTGGCTCGTCGCGCCCGGGACGACCACGACCTGCGACACGTCCACGCCTTCAGCGCGCAGGCTCTCGAGGCCCCGGCGGCCGAAGTCGTCGTCGCCGATGCGCCCGATGTAGCGTGTGCGAAGGCCCAGGCGAGCCAGCGCCGCCGCGGCCGAGGCCGACTGCCCTCCCGGCAACTCGGCGTAGTCCTGCATCTGCATCTTGGCGTTGGCCGCCGGATGTCCGTCGACGACGGCGAGCAGGTCGATGCTGTTCAGGCCTACCGCCAGCACGTCGATGGGCCGGCCTGCCGGGATCGCGATCGGAATGCGCATTCGTGAGGATGATACCGGCTGCAGGTAGACGTTGATCTTCGCCTTTTGTTTGGGTATTCTTCCACCGTGATCGAGCCCTTTCGGCTCTATCTTCGCTTCCGGAGGACGCCGTGCAACCGCTCACGAAACGTCAGCGCGAGATTCTCGACTACTTGAACGAGTTCATCCAGCAGCACGGCTACGCCCCGAGCCTGGAGGAAATTGGCCACCGCTTCGGCCTTTCTTCGCTGGCCACAGTGCACAAGCACATGACGAACCTGGAGGCGAAGGGGTTCATCAAGCGTTCGTGGAACCGCAGCCGGTCGGTGGAACTGCTGGCGGGCCGCACCGGCAGCCGCAGCGTCGATGTGCCGCTGCTCGGCTACGTCGCCGCCGGCTCGCCGATCGAGGCCATTGCTGGCACCGAGACCATCGCGGTGCCCGAGGCGCTGCTGGCCAACCGTCGCGACACCTACGTGCTGCGGGTCAAAGGCGATTCGATGATCGACGAGCAGATCCGCGACGGCGATTGGGTCGTGGTGGAAGATCGCAAGACCGCCGTCAACGGCGAGATGGTGGTGGCGCTGCTTGGAGGCACCGACGTGACGTTGAAGACGTTCTATCGCGACAACGGCCGCATCCGCCTGCAGCCGGCCAATGCCTCGATGCAGCCCATCTTCGCCGATCCGAATGACGTGCAGATTCAGGGCGTCGTCGTCGGGGTGATGCGACGCTACTGAGACGCCTTCCGGCGAGCCGGGGGTTGGCCTGCTAAGCTAGCGCCATGGCCGACCACAAGCAGATCAATTTCACCATCGTGCCCGCCGAGGGTCCAGGACCCGAGCGTCAATACGCCAACTTCTGCGCCGTGCAGCACACGCCCTTCGACTTTACACTCACCTTCTGTGAGGTGCAGCCCCTGTCGGAGAGGCAGATTCGCGAGGCCGAAGAGGAACATACGGTGCAGGCACCCGTGCGCGCCCGCATCGTGCTGCCAGTGCAATTCATCGGACCGCTGGTGGCAGCCCTGCAGGAAAACCTGCGGGTCTACACCGAGTCTACCCAGAACCAGGGGCCGAAGGGGCCGGTGCACTGAGATGGCCCGACCGCTCACCGGCGCGCTTGCCATCTTCGACGCCGTGGAGCGCCACCACCCCAACGCCGACACGGAGCTGGCGTTCCGCAACGCGTTCGAGCTGCTGGTCGCGACGGTGCTGTCGGCGCAGTCCACCGATCGTCGGGTGAACGAGGTGACGCCGGCGCTGTTTGCGCGCTATCCCACGCCGGCGGCGTTGGCTGCAGCGGACCCCGGCGAGGTCGAAGGGCTCGTGCACTCCACCGGGTTTTTTCGCCAGAAGGCCCGCGCCGTCATTGGCCTGTCGTCCGCGCTCGTTGACACGCATCGCGGTCAGGTGCCGGCCGACATGGACGCGCTCGTGGCGCTGCCAGGTGTGGGCCGCAAGACCGCCAACGTGGTGCTGGGACATGCCCTCGGCGTGCCGGGCTTCCCGGTGGACCGACACGTGCTACGGGTGGCCGCGCGGCTGGGACTGATTCACACCGACGATGCCGTGAAGGCGGAGGCGGCCCTCACGGCCTTGTTGCCGAAGTCCCGGTGGACACGCGCGTCCGACACGTTGATTCTGCACGGGCGGCGCATCTGCACCCCCACCCCGAAGTGCGATCTGTGTCACGCGCGCACACTCTGTCCGTTCGCTGTCACCAGCGCACGCCCGGCGCGGGTGAAGGCGCCGGCCACGACCGCCGCCGCGCGGGCATCGGCGGCGCCCCGGCGGGCCCCGACCAGGGTCGCTGTCTCGCGACGCGTCCGGCGATGACCCGCGCCGAGTTCCGCGCGCTCGTTGCCGAGGCCATCGATTCGATTCCGCCGCGGTTTGCCGAGCACGTGCGCAATGTCGCGATCGTGATCGAAGACCTGCCCACGGCCGAGCTGCTGGCCGAGATGGACATTGCGCCGCCCGACACACTGCTCGGCCTTTACCAGGGCACGCCTCTGCCGGAGCGCCGCTGGGACCACGGCAACGACCTGCCCGATCGTGTGCTGCTCTTCCAGCAGCCGATTGAAGAGGACGCCCAGGACGATGACGACGTCGTGGGCGTGATTGGCGAGACCCTGATTCACGAGCTCGGCCACTACTTCGGTCTGAGCGAAGACGAGATCATGGACATCGAGGAGCGCTACTGGCGCGGCGACCCCGAACCCGGTGACGGCGGCGCGGTGCCCGAAGGCGGCCGATGAACCATCGTCCGCGGAAGCGCTTTGGCCAACACTTCCTCGACCCGGCGTGGTGCGCCAAAGTGGTTGACGCCTGCCGCCCGGCGGCCACCGATGCCTTCATCGAGATCGGCCCCGGCACCGGCGCCATCACGCTGCCGCTGGCGGCGCGCGCGGCCC
Source organism: Acidobacteriota bacterium (assembly GCA_031415235.1). Taxonomy (GTDB): domain Bacteria; phylum Acidobacteriota; class Vicinamibacteria; order Vicinamibacterales; family UBA2999; genus CADEFD01. Next base: position 3,213 of record JANORI010000379.1, read on the forward strand.
GTGTGTTGGCCATCGAGGTGGACCGCGATTTGGCCGCAGCGCTCGAAGCCCGCGCGGTGCCGAATCTGGCAGTGCATACCGGCGACGTGCTCGAGGCCGATGTGGACGCGCTGCTCGATGGGTGGATTGGCACGGACAAAGCGACGCCGATCCGGCTGGTCGGCAATCTGCCGTACAACATCTGCTCGCCGATTCTGTTCATGTTAGCGGCGCTGTCCGCGCGCCGTCCCGGCCTGGTCGACGCCACGTTGATGGTGCAGGCCGAGGTGGCCGACCGGCTCGTGGCTCTGCCCTCGACGCACGAGTACGGGGTGCTGACGGTCATGACGGCCCTGACCGCCGAGGTGCATCGGCTCTTCGAACTCCCGCCCGGCGCGTTCCGGCCGCGCCCGCTGGTGCGGTCGGCCCTCGTGCGCCTGCGCTTTCGTCCTCCGGCGTTTCCCGTGCGGCATCGCGACACGCTCGTGCGATTGGTGCGGATGGTGTTCACCCAGCGGCGCAAGACGATCGCCAACGGACTGAAGGCCGCGGCCTCGGGCTCGCACCTGGATGCGGGACGGATTCTGGCGGCGGCGGGCATTGACCCGATGCGGCGTCCCGAAACCCTGCAGCTCGTTGAATTCGCAGCACTTGCCGATGCCTGGCAGGCGGCCCTGGCGGCCGGTCTTGTGCTATAGTTTCGCCCA
>JANORI010000380.1:0-2980 GCA_031415235.1 Acidobacteriota bacterium
GCGGTACAGGGCCCAGAACCGGGGGGCGCGGAACACCTGGCCGAGCCGGTCGAACTCGGTCTGATCCTCGGCCGTGTCACCGCGCTCGACCCGCTGCCGTTGCTCGAAGTACCAGTGCAATTCCCAGATCGCATCCAGGCGCAGGGGACGCGCCAGTTCGTCCCGTGCGACCGCCTCGAACCGCGGGGCCGCGGCGGCCAAATGCTGGGGCACGAGCAGGCGGATCTCCCACTCCGGCAACGCCCTGAACAGCTCGGCGTGCCGCTGCAGGAAGGTCCGAAATTCGACGGCCACCTCGCGGGTGACGCCGTAGAGAAAGACATGCGTGCGCCCGTCGCCCGTGACCCCAATCGGGAGCTTGTCGGGGAACGTGCGAACCTGCCGCGCGCCCGCGACGCCGAAGGTCAGATGCGGGAGTTCCTCGACCCGCAGACTGGTGGCCGCGCCGGCGAATCCTCAGCCCAAACGGCTCTAGAGGGCTGGTCCCACCCGGGCTCGATACTGCGTCGGCTCAAGCCGGCAGGAGGCCTTGAGCGACCCGGGCAGCACGTAGAGGCGCGGCTGGCTAGAGAAGTTGAACACCCCCGGTACAGCCGGTAGGCTTCGACCTCGCGCTCAGACACCCTGACCTCGTTGGCCGTCACCAGAAACGGGAAGTACTTGCCCAGTCCGGTGGTCTTCACCTCGATCAGCCGAGGCGACTCGTCGATGTTGAACGAGGCGATGTCGTAGCCGGCGCCGTCACCCCGGGTATCGGCAATCCACTCCACCTTGCGGGCCAGGTCGGGGCGTCGCGCTTCGTCGTGGAGCCGGCGCTGCTCGAACTCCACAACCCACTCCTCGCCCATGCGGCCCAGGCGCCGGTTCTCGGCATCGCGACGCACGAAGTCCAGCCGATAGAACCGCGGGGTCGCACTGACGCGCTCGTCCGTGTCGACCTCAACGGCGCCGGGCGGGGGCGGCTCAATGAGTTCTGAGGCGGCCCCTCGTAGGGGACGCGTGGCCGGACCGTGGGCGCCAGCACGGGTCCATCAGCGACACGCGCGAAAAACCTCGGGTCAGCCGCCAGCCACTCCAGCACCGCCTGCTCGAGCAGCATCTGGTAGTTCTGCCGCGGCAAGTAGCCAGCAATCGACCGAACCCTTGCTGCGGCCGATGATCTGTTGAAGCCGACGGTTGTGATCGGCCTTGCTGTAGTTCTCGCCTCGGAGCTCGGCGTCGAGCATGACGAAGTAGTCGGCCACGGTGGCTTCGACTTCGTCACGCGTCCAGTCACCATTCGACATCGACTAGCCAGAGACGGCGTCGTTCGAGGACCGGTTGGCACGGCTCATGGCTTCAGCCACGGTTCAAAGACCGCCTGCAACAACGCCTCATCGACGTAGAAGCTGGTCGCCTGCAGCCGCGCAACCAGGTCCGGCACGTGGACCAGCCCCTGCTCGGCTCCGGCCCTCAGTACGCCAAGCGTGCCGGTCACCCGCAAGTGCCGCCGCTTGGCCTCGACGCGACCCGCGGCCTCGTCGATGAGCAACAGATCAGCGTGCAGGATTTCGGCAAGGGCGATCGCCGCTCGTTCGCCGAGGTCGAGGTCGTCGGTGATGGCCGTCACGGCCTCGGATGCGACCGGCAGGACCTCGACCCACGATGGTGCGTGCGCCATCCACGCTCGCACCGCATCCGGCGCACCAGGCGAGATAAGTTCCGCGGCCACGGCGTCCGGCACCGCCACCCGGCCATAGAAGCGTCGAAGCAGTTCCGCGTGGTCGAGCAGAATTAGATAGTGCAGGGGCCCGCTATCGGCGACGACGATCATCGGTTGGGCAGGATGCCGAGCGCGCGATGCGCGGCGAGATCGTCGTCGAGATCCGCGCGGGTGTAGTGCAACGGCACCTGATGTGCCTTCAGCATGGCATGCACGTGGAAGCGCGTCTCGAGTCCGAGCACGCGGCGCACCTGTTCTTCGCTGAGCGCGCCCGTGCGATAGCCCTCGATCGCGATGGCCTCGAGCGAGCGACGCGGCACATCGTCCCACCGCGCGCCGAGTGCGGCCGAGATGTCCGCGGGCAGTTGGATGGTGACGGTCATGGCGCGATCATACCGCCGTCGAGTGCCGCGCGGACTGTGCCAGAAACTGTGCCCAGACGGGTCGGATCCCGGTCCAACGGCGCCCAACGCCAACCAGCGAATCTGCAAGAACCGGCCAGAAATCGTGCTTTCAGGCCTGATTCGTAAGGCGGATCCAAGTTACCAAGTAAGCGTCTGCGAATACCTCCGCCTTTGGCAGCGGCGGCACTATCGAGGAGTCCGAGGGTCCCTTCCGTGATTCTGGCCCGCGGCTCGCAGGGGCGTCACACGCCTCGAAAAGGTGGACCCACAGGTGAACGAGGGCATCCTCTCCCTCCCGAAGAGACGCGTGAGCGGCCAAACTGCCGAATGCCCACCGCCAGGACGGCGCCGAACGTGCTGGAGGTAAGATTTGAGGCGACGCGACAGCCGTGACGGCGGCGGCTCGCCGCCAGTGGGGAAATGGCCTCTATGGGGATATATTCCGAGTACCTCGATCGACAGCTGACATTCGAACAGCTCTCCGCTGAGCGCAAGCTCCAGCTGAAGCGAATCGGCGAGATTCGCGGACGCGACGTGCTGACGTTTGCGGCGAACCTACAGAGCCGCCAACCGATCGCTATCAACTACACGGACTTGCTGCCCATCCAAGACCAGATCTCCAATCTGGGCGGCCAGGCGATCGACATCATCCTCGAGACACCTGGCGGCTCGGGCGAAACGGTAGAAGACATCGTCAAGCTGCTGAGAGCCAAGTACGAGTCGATTGGGGGTGATCGTCCCTGGAGTCGCGAAAAGCGCCGGAACGATCTTCGCTATGGGAGCCGACGAGATTCTCATGGAACCATCCTCCGCGCTTGGTCCGATCGACGCGCAGATGACGTATCAAGGAAAGGTGTTTTCGGCCCACGCGCTC
>JANORI010000381.1:0-6300 GCA_031415235.1 Acidobacteriota bacterium
CCGCCGGCCGGACCCACCGTGGAAGCAGACCCTGTCCGCTGCTGGTGGCGCACCGACCGCGCGTCGATTCGCATGGGCGAGCCGTTCGAGGCCGTGCTCACGTGCGCGGCGCTCGAGACACCCTCGACCAAGGCGGTCGTAGACCGCTCACGGCTCGATCACACTGTGATGGCGCTGCCGCCGTTTGACGTGCTCGGCGGCGCCGCGGGCCAGGACGTGGTGACGCCGTCGCGCCGCTTCTTCCAGTACTCGTATCGGCTGCGGCTGCTGAACGACACTGCCTTCGGTCAGGACGTGCGCCTGGCGGGTCTTGCGATCGGCTACCGCATGGACACCTCCACCGGCGATGGCACGACCTCGCAGGGCCGCGACCAGAGCTACGGACTGCCGGCGCTGTCCATTCGCGTGCTCTCACTGGTGGCTGGCGACGCGCGCGACATCCGCGACACCACCTCGATGACATTTGCCGATCTGGAAGCCCGGCGCTTCCGCGCCCGCGCGCTCACCATGGCCGGGTGGTTCCTCTACGCGCTGGCGGTCGGCGTGGCGGCCTTTGGTGTGGTGAGGATGTACACCGGTATGCGCGCGCCTGCCGTAGCGCGCGTCACCACGGTCTCGGGACGCGCCGTGCTCAAGGCCGCGCGCCGTGAGCTGGCCGCGGTGTCGCGCGAACGACAGTCCGGCGGGTGGACCGACTCGCTCGTGGGACGGGCGTCAGCTGCGCTGCGTATCGTAGCCAGCTACGCCATCGGCCGGCCGGCCGCGCAGTCGGAGGGCCTGGCCCAGAACGCGCTCGGCGGGCACATCGCGATCAGCCAGGGCCTGCTGCGCCGGCGACATGCGCTGGTGTCGGCCTCGGTCACGCCCAATGAGTTGGCCCAGGCCGCCGCCACTGATGGCACGCTGCAGGTCGTGCGCGACGGCCTGGTCGCGCTGACCGCGTCGCGATTCGGGCGCGCGACGCTTGACGACGCCGCGCTCGACAGCGCCGTCAGCGCCGCTGGTCCGCTGGGTGGTTCGCTGGCGCTGCGACATGCGTGGCCATTCGAGCAGTGGCGCAAGCTCCTGGCCGGCATCGCCGCGTGGAGAGGCCGCGCGTGAGACTGTTTGCCGCCATCAGCCGGTTCGTCGAGCGGGCCCGCGCTGACTGGGAGGGCGTGCGGCTGAGCGAACTCGTGTTCGGCGAGAAGGACACGGCGCTGCTCGTGGTGCTGGCGCTTGTCGGCATCGGCGTCGTGGCGCTCGTGGTGCGCTCGGTCGTCACGCGCTCGCCCGGTCGAGGCCACGTGGTCCTGCCGGCCGTGCTGGGTGACTGGGTACGGTCGTGGACGCCGGCTGTGCGGCACCTGCCGCTCGTGCTGATGCTGGCCGGCCTGCCGCTCTTCGCCATCGCGCTCGCCGACCCGGCCACGCCGCTCTCGCGCCGTGAGGTGACCCGGCCCGGCCGCCGCATCAGCCTGATGATCGACGGCTCGTCGAGCATGCTCGCGCCCTTTGCCGCGCGCACGCTGACCACCAAGGACGCGCCCATGGAGGCCACGTTCTTCACCTCGGTCGCGGCGGCCGAACGCTTCGTGCAACTGCGTATCGCCGGGCAGTACCGCGACCTCGTCTCGCTCATCGAGTTCGCCGACACGGCCTACGTCATCACCCCGTTCACGACCGACTACGACAACATCCTGCTCAGCCTGTCGCTCATCGGCAACATGGGCGAGTGGGAGAACTTCCCCGACCGCGGCACGGTCATCGCGCAGGCGGTCGAGCAGGCCGTGTCGCTCTTCCGCGCCTTCGACTTCCTCGATGCGTCGGGCAACCTGATGGTGATCTTCAGCGACGGCGAAGACGCCGAAGTCACCGAGTCGGGCCGGACCATCGACGACGTGCTCACCGACGCCGTCAAGGCCAAGGTGCCGGTCTATTTCGTCCGCATCAGCAAGGGCAACTCGAAGCTGCCGGATGCGTTGTGGCAACGCGGCATCGCCAAGACCGGCGGGCGCTTCTATACGGCCACCGATGAAGGCGCGGTGCTGCGCGCGATTCGCGACATCGACCGGCTGTCGGCCGGCACCGTGGAAGTGAAGGAATACAGCGCCCGCCTGCCGCGCTTCGCCCCCTATGCTCTGGCGGCGGTGGCGCTGTGGACGCTGGCCGCGGCACTGCGCCTGATGGCGCCGCAATTTCGCACGTTTCCGTAGAGTCGGCAGGAGAAGGCACGATGAAATCCGTGATTGGATACTTGGTGGTGGCCGGGGCGCTGGTGGTAGGCGGACGCGTGCTGTTCGGGGCGTCGCGGATCGAGGAGCGCACGGCCGACGCGCAACAGATGCTGCTCACCCTGCGCTACGGCGACCTCGAAGGTTCGTACGAGGCGCTGCGCGCCGAGGCGTCGAGCGGCGCGGTGGTGCCGCGCCTGTCGCAGGCGCTGGTGTCGTCGCTGCGCGAGCAGCAGTCGACGTCGCGCTACTGGATGGGCGCCTACGGGCGGCTCACGCCGGAACGCGACGCCGCCGGGGCGCTCTCGGAGACCGATCCGGTAGTGCTGGAGCTGGGCGCGCACGCGGCCTATCGCGCTGCGCAGCATTCGCCCGACCAGGCGGCGGCCGTGAAGCGGATCGACGACATCGTGAAGGGGTACGCCGATGTCGTGCGCGCCAGTCCCGGCAACGAGTCGGCGGCCTGGAACTACGAGTTCGTGTCGCGCGTGCGCACCACGTTTGGGCAGAGCCGGCAGCCCGTGTTCCCGGAACCCGCCACCGGCGGGCTCGCGGGTGACTTGCCGGCCGGCCCGACGCTGCACGGCACGCCGGGCGAACCGCCTGAGGGCGCCGACATGAAGCAGTTCAAGGTCGTGGTGCCGATGCGTCCCGACGAGCGCAAGCAGCTCCCGCAAGGCGCCAGCGAAGGCGAGCAGCGCAAGCGGCGCGGATAGGCTCGTGGGCTTCACCCTTCCCTCCATCGACTGGCCGGCGCTGATGTTCGGGCAGCCCGACTACTTGGGGCTGCTCGTGGCGCCGGCCGCCCTGCTGGTCGTGTGGCTGTGGCTGGACGCGCGCCGGCGCGCGGACGTGCGCCGCTACCTGCGGCACCGCGCGGTGCCTGTGCGCGAGACGTTCTCGGCCTTCGGCGGCCTGCTCTTCTGGCTGTGCCTGCTCGGCGCCACCACGTCGGTGATTCTGGCGCTGGCGCGTCCGCAGATCGTGACGACCCGCGTGCGCCGCGCGGGGATCGATCTGGTGATTCTGCAGGACGGCTCCACCTCGATGCGCGTCACCGACATGCCCGGCGACCGGTGGAAGCGCTCGATGCGCTTCCTGCGCGTGCTGGCCGAGACCATGCGCTGGGACGGCGACCGCATCGCCATGACCTCGTTTGCGCGCATCGCCACGCCGCAGGTGCGCCTCACGAGAGATCCCAATACGTTCTTCTTCTTCATCGACCATCTGCTGGAGCCGCCCTTTCGCGCTGAAGACGACGCGTCGTGGGACACGAACATCGAGATGGGCATCTCGTGGGGCCTGAAGCTGCTCGCGCAGGACGAGCGCATCACCAAACGCAAGTCCATCAACGCCCGCGCGTTCCTGCTGCTCTCCGATGGCCAAGCGTGGAGTGGCTCGGTGCAACGCGCGCTCGAGACGGCCAAGCTCGAGCGCGTGCCCGTGTTCGTCGTCGGCGTCGGCACGAGCAACGGAGGATTCATTCCCGAGCCGCCTTCGGAGACGCCAGAGAAGGTCGTCGTGCCGGTGTACTCGAGGCTCGATCGCGAGTCGCTCGCCACGATTGCCGGCGCCGGCGGAGGCCGCTACATGGAGCTCGACCGCGAGCGCGACATCGACATCGCGGTCACGGTCGTGGATTCGGTGCGAAAGATGGCTCGCGGCGGCGTGGAAGAGGGCGCCGACGAGGTGTACTGGGCGTGTCTTGCCGCCGGAGCGATCTTCCTGCTCGCTGGCATCGCCCTCGTGCGCGATCGCGCCGAGCTGGCCCTGGCTACGGCAGGCGCGGCGGCGGCCCTGGCCGTCGTGCAGCTGCTGTAGTCGCGTTCGCGCCCGGGCACGACGTATAATAAAAATCTTTCCCGCTTTCCTGAGCCGCGCGGGCCCGTCACGCCGCCGCGCCTCACCAGAGCACACCCTCGGAGTGCTCGTGAACCAGTCGACCGTTACCCGTCTGCACGAGGTCATCGCGGCTCTCGATCGCCGGACGCCTCGTCCCGGCCACCCCGCTGAAGCCGCCATCGCTCGCGACGCAGCCGACCTCAGGACACAGGCGCTGGCCCGCCTCGCCCAATTGGAACGACGGCCCATCGCCAAGGCCTCGCGTTAGCGACCGGTGAAGTGGATCCCGGCGTGGTTCCGGCGCCTGTCTCCACCGGCCGCGCCACCGCTTCGCGACGCGCTGCTCAGCATCGAGGGACTCGACGAACGCGCGCTGTCCCTGGCTGCCAGCCTCACGCTCGACCCCAATCCCCGACGCCGCCCCCGTGACACGTTGCCGCGGCTCGCGGCGAACGTCCGCGTGTTGCGGCTCGCCTACCGCACGTTGGCCGACGACGTACGGGCCGGCCAGTTCGTCGGACCGGCCGCAGAGTGGCTGCTCGACAACTTCCACCTGGTCATCTCCGAGATCGCCGACGTCGGTCGCAATCTGCCCCGCGGCTACTCGCGCACGTTACCGACGCTGGCGTCACGCGAGTACGGGGGTGACGCGCGCGTCTACGCCATGGCGGTGGAGCTGGTGCGCCACAGTGACAGCCTGCTGACGCGGCCGCGACTGGCGCAGTTCCTGAACAGTTATCAGCGTCTGGCGCCACTCACGATCGGCGAGCTGTGGGCATGGCCGAGCATGCTGAAGCTCGCGCTCATCGAGAACTTGCGACGGCTGGCCGACGAGCTGCTCACCGCACGCGCCGCGCGCGCCGCGGCCGACCGCTACGTGACCTCGAGCGCTGAGGGCGCCGTCGCGCGGGCGGCCCCGCCGTCGCGGTCCGACTCGGCGTTCATCGTCCAGGTGCTGCATCGAATGCGCGAGTACGGCATGCGGCTTCCGGCGATCAGGCTGGCCGTCGATGACGCGCTCACGGCGCGACAGACCAGTGTCGAAGACACCGTCCGGGATGAACATCAACGGCAAGGCATGGCCCAGGTCTCGGTCGCCAACGCCATCACCAGCCTCCGCCTCTGCGCCACGCTCGACTGGCAGGAGTTCGTCGAGTCGGTGAGCCTGGTCGAACAAGTCCTGCAGCGCGACCCTGCGGGCGCATACGGCCGGATGGACTTCCTGAGCCGCGACCAGCAACGTCAGGCCGTCGAGCAGCTGGCCGTAGCGACCGGCGAGGGTCAAGTGCGGGTGGCGCTGAAAGTCGTCGAGACGTCGCGCCAAGCCGCCGCGGCCGGCTCGAGCGCCGACCGCGCGGCGCACGTGGGCTATCACCTGGTCGATGGCGGCCGGGCGGACCTCGAAGCCGAGCTCGCCTATCAACCAAGTCTGGCGCTGCGCGTCCGTCGTCTTCAGCTGCGCCATGCGCCGGCGCTCTACCTGTCCACGGTCGCGGCGGCCACCGCGGGCGTCACCGCGGCGGCCGCGGCCTACGCCGCCCACCATGGCGCATCGACGCTCATCCATGCACTCGCCGCGGCGCTCGTCGTACTGCCGGCCAGCGAGCTGGCCATCGCCTGCCTGCAGTACCTCGTCGTGCGCGTGGTGGGCCCGCGCCGCCTGCCCCGCCTCGATTTCACGGGCCGTGTGCCGGACACGGCCCGCACGATGGTGATCGTGCCGACCATGCTCACCAGCCTGCCGGGGGTGGACGCACTGGTCGAACACGTCGAGGTCCTGGCGCTCGGCAACCTGGACCCGTGCATCCACTTCGCGATCCTGAGTGACTTCACCGACACGAGCGACAGCGACGCACCGGAGGACGCCGCCCTGCTGGACCGCGCCCGCGCCGGGATCGACGCACTCAATCTGAAGTACGGCGCGAGCCACGCCACTCGCTTCTTCCTCTTCCACCGCGACCGACAATGGAACCTCGGCGAGGACGCGTGGATTGGATGGGAGCGCAAACGCGGCAAGATCGAAGAGTTCAACCGCCTGCTGCGCGGCGCGACGGACACCAGCTTCTCGACGCAAGTGGGCGCCCTCGACGTGCTGCCGTCGGTACGCTACTGCCTCACGCTCGATTCCGATACGCGCCTGCCTCGCGACGCCGCCAAACGGCTCATCGGCATCATCGCGCACCCGCTGCACCGGCCGGTCATCGACCCGCAGGTTGGACGCGTCACCTCGGGCTACGGCATCCTG
>JANORI010000382.1:0-6543 GCA_031415235.1 Acidobacteriota bacterium
TCGGGGTTGCTGGGATGAATCCGGATGCCGCCGATCTGGCCGACGTCCTTCAGTCCCATGAACTGGAAGTTGGCGCCGGCGTCGGTGCTCTTGAACACGCCGCGGCCGATGATCACGTTGGAGCGGATGGGCGCGGACCCCGTGCCCACCCACACGTGATTGGGACTCGAGGGCGCCACCTCGATCGAGCCGATCGAGCCGGTGGTGAACTGGCCGTCGCCAATCGGATTCCAGGTGATGCCGGCATCCTCGGTCTTCCACACGCCGCCGCCAGAGGCGCCGATGTAGAACGTGTGCGGCTGCTGCCGCACCCCGGCCAGGCCCGTCACGCGTCCGCCGCGCCCGGCGCCCACGTTGCGCCACCGCAGCCCCTGGAAGGCTGTGGCCGGTACGGTCTGCGTGGCATCGCCCTGAGCGACAGCCTGGGCCGCGAGGCGGGGCGGTGACATCGGGACGAGGCCGCACACGACAGCAGCGGCCAGGGCAAGGCGAAGGACTCGAGACATGGGAACAGCACTCCTGGGGGACGAGCGTCGAGTATATCGGCGTCTCTCGTGCACCTGGCACGAAAGCCGTGCCAAAGGGGTCTGACCCCGTTACAAATCGTGGCATTAACTGCGACGGTCCAGCAGCAGATAGGCGGCGATGGCCGCTGCCAGGCTGGGCATGGTGGCGCCGGCGGCGGGCCACACGCTGGGCACGGCGTAGTAGACGGCGATGCCGATGAGCCAGGCCGCGAGGCCCGGCCAGCGGAGGCCTTTGAGGGGGCCGCGCGCGTCGTACAGCTCGGCCACCACGGTGGCCCGTCGCGCCAGCACGAAGTGCGCGAGCAGCACGCCGCCCACCGGTACGAGCACCGAACCCACGATCGTCATGAAGCTGGCGAAGCGGTCGAGCCAGGCGCCCGCCGCCGCGCCGAGCGCGGTGCCCACGAGGCCGACGATCCATACGGCTGCGCGATCGGGCACCGACGGCATCACGCTGCGCCACGCGAGCGACGACAGATAGATGTTCACGAAGTTGGTCGTGACCGTGGCCAGCGTGATGAGCACGGCGGCCAGCATGCCGGTGTCGGCGGCGGCCAGCATGGCGCCGGGATCCGCACTGCCGGCGTGCCGGGCCAGCCGCCAGCCGAGCGGCATCAGCCAGAGCGCGGTGACGGCCAGGCCGAAGAACACCGCCCAGCCGCTGGTGCGCGGCGCGCGGGTGAAGCGCGAGTAGTCGGCGAACATGAGCAGCCACGACACCTGGTAGCCGATGACGACATCGAGCAGGAAGGGGAGTGACAGCGCCTCGGCCGGCGAGGCCGCGGCGGCGTCCGGTACAGCCACGGGCAACCGCAGCACGGCCCACGTGATGGCCACGCCGGCCACCGCCATCAGTGGCACCGCCCAGCGATCCGCGCGCCGCACGGCGCCCGGGCCGCCCGCGACCACCGCCGTCGACGCCACCCCCACCACCACCGCCCACCCGCGTTCATCCAGCGGCAGCGGCAGCAGGCGCGCGCACACCGACGCGGCAATCACGTTGTTCACCGCGATCCACGCGAAGTTGGTCACGAACAGCACCGTGGCCACGACCCCGGCGCCGGTGTGACCGAGCACCGCGCGCGCCGCCACCATCGAGGGCACGCCGAGCCGCGAGCCCACCGGGGCCAGCGCGGCCACCAGCCCCGCGCCCAGCACGGCACCCACGGCCACCACGCCGAGCAGCTGGGCCGGCGCCGTCACGCCGCCGAGCGACGCGCCCACTTGCAGCGTCGTGGCCACGATGTTGGCCGCCGCGAAGATCAGGAACAGGTCCCAGCCCGACTGGGTCTGCGCGTCCGCGGCGATGGGAGAGAGGTCGGCAGCCTGCACGGGGGACTGCGGTCACACTACGTGATGTTCGCCGCGCGCGGCGCCGCTGGCAAAGCGCGCGAACGCAAACGGCGTCAGGTCGAAGAGAGGATCGCGGCCGAGCATCACGTCGGCCAGCAGACGTCCGGCCGCCGGAGCGTGCTGGAATCCATGGCCGCTGAAGCCGGCAATCGCGTAGAGGCCCTCGACGCCGAGCGAGCCAATCACCGGGTTGTGATCCGGCGTCATCTCGTAGAGGCCGGCCCAGGCATGCGTCACCGACGCGTCGGCGAGCGCCGGCATCCGCCGCACGGCAGCGCTCGTGACATCGGGCAGGAAGTCCCACTTCACGGTGGTGTCGAAGCCGGGTTGCTCGCTGGGGTCGCCCATGCCGAAGAGCAAGCCGCCGCCCTCGCGGTGGAAGTAGAAGGTCGTGTCGAAGTCGATCACCATGAGCCGCGAGCGGGGCGTGCGTCCGGCATACGCCGCGTCGTCCCAGCTCGCGCCTGGGGCCGGGTGCGCGATGAAGATGTGCCGCCGCTCGGGCACGACCGGCAGCATCACGCCGGCCATGGCCGCTACCTGCGCCGCCCACGGCCCGGCGGCGTTGACCACCGCGCGCGTCGCGATGTCGCCGCCCGACGTGCGTACGCCGGCCACGCGGCCGTGCGCCACATCGATGCCGGTCACCTCGGTGTCGCGCAGGATGGTGACGCCGGCGGCCTGCGCTGCCTTCGCGAAGCCCATCGTCACGCCATTGGGATCGGCAATGCCGTCTTTGGCGCAGAAGCTCGCCGCGCGCACGCCGGTGGCGTCGAGCCCGGGCGTCATGGCTTCAGCCTCGGCCGCGGTCAACCAGGCCACGTCGAGGCCGAGCGATCGTTGCAGCGCCACGCTCTCGGCGAAGTGCCGCTCGCTCGTGTCGCTCGACAGCAGGAAGAGGTAGCCGTCCTGCCAGAAGTCGATGGGGCTGCCGACCTCGTGCTCGAAGCGCTCGAACAGCGCGATCGACTCGCGCGACAACGCGATGTTGGCGGGATCGGAGAACTGATGCCGCACGCCGCCGGCATTCCTGCCGGTGGACCCGGTACCGAGCTGCACGTCGCGCTCGACGAGCGCCACGCGACCGGCCCCGTGACGGCTCAAGTAGTAGGCCGTGGCGGCGCCCATGCACCCGCCGCCCACGATGACGACATCCGCTGATTGCATCCGCCGGCATCGTAGCACCGGCTGGCGCTATGCTTGAGCGGCCCGAGCCGTGCTGCCCCAGCGGCGCACGCGGGCGCTGGAGCATGTGCATGACGTCGTTGAGCGTGAGTCGCAAGGTGTACCGCAGCGTGAGTCGTCGCGCGTTGCTGCTCGTGACCGTGATGATGCTGACCGGTCTGACCGGCCGCGCGCAGACCGAGGCCGTGGTGCTGCTGCAGCCGGCCCGGGTCTACGACGGCACGGCCATGCACGAGGGCTGGGGCGTGCTGGTGCGCGGCCGCATGATTGCTGCCGCCGGACCGCTCGCGAGCCTCACCGTGCCGGCGGGTGCCGAGCGCGTGGCGCTGCCCGGACTCACGTTGCTGCCGGGGCTCATCGAGGGGCACTCGCATCTGCTGCTGCATCCCTACAACGAAACGACGTGGAACGACCAGGTGCTGCGCGAATCCGTCGCCTACCGCGTGGCTCGGGCCACCGTGAGCGCGCGCGACACGCTCATGGCTGGCATCACGACCGTGCGCGACCTCGGCACCGAGGGTGCCGGCTATGCCGACGTCGGCCTCAAGAAGTCGATCGACGACGGCATCGTGCCCGGCCCGCGCATGCTCGTGTCTGGGCCGGCCATGGTGGCCACCGGCACCTACGGACCCAAGGGCTTCGCGCCCGAGATGACCGTGCCCCAGGGCGCGGAAGAGGCCGACGGGGTCGAAGGGGTCACCCGCGTGGTGCGCAACCAGATCGGCCACGGCATCGACTTCGTGAAGATCTACGCCGACTACCGCTGGGGGCCGACCGGCGAGGCGCGGCCCACTTTCAGCGTCGAAGAAATCGCGGCCATCGTGGCGGTGGCCAAGAGCAGCGGCCGCTACGTGGCGGCGCACGCGGCCACGCCCGAGGGCATGCGCCGCGCCATTCTCGGTGGCGTCGAGACGATCGACCACGGCGATGCCGGCACGCCGGAGATCTGGAAACTGATGGTGGAGAAGGGCGTCACGTTCTGTCCCACGCTCGCCGCGGGCCACGCCACCGCGCAGTACGCCGGCTGGAAGCCCGGCCAGGGTCCTGAGCCCGCGCGTCTCACCGCCAAGCGCGCCACCTTCCAGGACGCCATGAAGGTCGGCGTCAAGCTGTGCTTCGGCGGCGACGTGGGCGTCTATCCGCACGGCGACAATTTGCGCGAACTCGAGATGATGGTGACGGCGGGCGTGACGCCGGCCGAGGCCACGCGCATCGCCACCTCGGGCAATGCCGCCACGTTCCACATCAGCGATCGCGTCGGGAGCATCAAAGCGGGGCTGCTGGCGGATCTGATTGCGGTCGAGGGCGACCCCACGCGCGACCTGAGTGCTCTGCGCAAGGTCAAGCTCGTGATGAAGGACGGCCGCTTCCACTTGCGTCCGTGAAGGGAGGGATGTCGTAGTGTCTACGTGGATCGGCCGGCGACTGCTGTGGTGTGCTCTGGTGCTGATGGTGGCTGTGGCGGCGTCGCGACGCGAACATCTGGGATCTGCTTGGCGTGACCGCGATTGTTGCCCGCACGTTTGCCTACCATCGGCCCTATGACGACGCGCTCATGCTGCTGCCAATGATCGCGCTGGCTCGCATCGTCGTCAGCGGCACCGCCAGTCCCGTGGCCGCCGGCCTCCTGACCGCGGTCTGGCTCGGGGCCATAGCCCCGGCGCACTACGTGCTCTACTTCGCGCCGTTTCCCGTGCCAGAACTGTTTCAGCTCTACCAAGCGGTCGCCTGGCTGACCACGTTGAGCTATCTCGCAGGCCGGTGCGAGATGCAGGCGGTGTCGCTGGTCCGTGACCCAGTCGCGGTCCAGGGGGCCTGATGCTCGCAGCAAGAACCGACTTTCTGGGCCTTGACGGCGTCGTGCACCTGGCCTCTGGCGGGCAGTCGCCGGTGCTGACGCGCCATCTCGACGCGCTCGCGCGCTACTCCCGCACCAAAGGCACGGGCCTGGCCGGGCAGCGCGTGTTCGAACAGACGCGGGCGCGGGTGGCCACGAAGGTGGCCACGGTTACCGGCGCCGAACCCGACGACATCGGCTTTCCGTCGAGCGTGGCCCACGGCGTGAGCCTGCTGGCCGAGGCGATTGATTGGCGGTCCGGCGACAACGTCGTGCTCGAAGGCTGGGAGTTCCCGTCGCTCATGCACCCCTGGCTGGCGCAACAGCGGCACGGCGTCGAGGTGCGTCAGGTGGCGCCCACCGGCTGGCACGCGCCGCTCGAACGGTTCGCCGCGCACGTCGACGGGCGCACGCGCGTGGTGGCCGTGAGCCATGTGTCGTACCTGACCGGCGAGCGTCACGATCTCGAGGCGTATGCGGCGGTGGCGCGCCGTGTCGGCGCGCTCTTGGTCGTCGATGCGTCGCACGCGCTCGGCTCGGTGCGGGTGCACGCGCCGGTGGCCGACTTCCTCTTCGGCTGCTGTTACAAGTTCATGCTCGGGACCCACGGGGCCGCGATTGCCTATTGGAATCGTGCCCGTCTGCCCGACTGGCGGCCGCGCCTCACGGGGTGGCATTCAGAGGAGCGACGGCCGGCGTGGGAGATTCCACAGCAGAGCCGTCCGCTGGCAACCGGCATGGCGTTCGAGCCCGGCAATCCGGCCTACGACGCGCTCTTCGTGCTCGACGGGGCGCTCGACTACCTGCTGGAGCGTGGCATCGACGCCGTCGAAGCGCATACGCTGGCGCTGTCGGGCGAGCTGCGCGCGCGGCTGGTCGCGTGTGGTCTGCCGGTGATGACGCCCGAACCGGCCGACGCGCGGGCCGCCAGTATCGCGATCGCCTTCCCGCATCCGGAACGCGTCCGCGCTGCCCTTGAAGCACAGCGCGTGCTCGTCACCGGTGAGCTGGGACGCGTGCGCGCATCGGTTGGAATCTACACCGATCAGGCAGACGTGGACGCCTGCGTGCAGGCATTGCGCGACGCAGTTTAGCGGCGTTCGTTCTTGTAGACCTTGCCGCCGCGCATCACGAACCGCACCCGCTGCAAGGCGGTGATGTTGGTGACCGGATGGCCTTCGACCGCGACCAGGTCCGCCTGCACGAAGTCGTCCAGCTCCGGGCGGGACAGGATTGAGTAGTCTATCGCCGGTCGCGCACCTTGCGCTTCTGCAGCTCGGCAACCGAAAGGCATCCATGGAACGTATCGCGGGAGGCGAGCAGGCTCGCCCACATCTGTGAAGTGGGCTCAACGCCCAGGCTCTGCGCCAAATCATCGAAGGACTCCTCGTGCCGCCGCTCGGGAGAGTGATGATCACGCAGCCCGATGGACCGGAGGATCATTTCGA
This sequence comes from Acidobacteriota bacterium, assembly GCA_031415235.1. Classification (GTDB taxonomy): domain Bacteria; phylum Acidobacteriota; class Vicinamibacteria; order Vicinamibacterales; family UBA2999; genus CADEFD01. The sequence continues at coordinate 6,351 of JANORI010000382.1, forward strand.
CTGTCGCGCGCAGGGACTTGTACGTGCCTTGGCGGCGCGCTTCTTCGGCGACGCGGAGCGGACGCGTGATACGGTGCACCATGCGACGCCTGCTCGTCCGAAGGAGACTCTTCCAGTAGACCAGCGCCAGGCGCTCACCGATCTCCGTCGGTAGCAACGACAGGCAGACATTCACGGTGTCGATGTCGCGCAG
>JANORI010000383.1:0-5006 GCA_031415235.1 Acidobacteriota bacterium
CGGCCAGGGCCTGCGGCGCCACTGGCGGCACCGGCTTCGCTCCGCCGGCCGCAGCGGTAGACGTTGCGGGCGCGCCAATCTGCGCCTTGGGCGGCGGCGCCATCTGTGGGACCGGCGCCGCGCCGATTTGCGGCGCAGCCGGCGGCCGTCCGGCGGTCGCCACGGTGGTCGCGGCAGGCACGGTGCTCTGCGCCAGGTCGCCGAAATAGGCGCGCAGGATCTGCGTGGCCGATTCGCCGCGGGCGGCGCGTTTCCCCGCACCCACCACGCAGAGGCCGACGCCGTGGCCGTAGCCCACGCCAGTGAAGCGATAGCCGTCGCCGGCGCGCGACACCTCAAACGCCGTGCTGCGCACGAGCTGCCAGCCCAGCGTGCGTCCAACCGCCATGCGGAACTCGTACGCCGACACGGTCGCTGGCGCCCATCCCTCCACGGCCAAGCGGTCCGCGCGATTCGACGACGTGCGCGTCGTCACCGACAGCGTGGTCAGCCGGCGGCCAGTCAGTCCGGCCGCTCGCAGTGCGCGTTCCACCTGCGCCACCGTGAGATCGCTTGTCCACGACGGCTCGCCCTCGCACGCGTCGTCGTGCGCCTGGCCGGGCCGGTAGTCGACCGCGCCCGGCCAGACCTCTGAGGCCAGCGCGGGGATGCCGCCGCAGTGCGCCGAGTAGTAGACGAAGGCCGGCTGCCCCTTGTCGAGCAGCACCCGGCCCGCGGTCGCAAGCGCCGCGTCGCGCGCGACCTGCAGGGCAGGCCGCATCACCTGACAATGGGTGCTATCGCACAGGTCGTAGCCTTCGGCACGGTGGCGATGCCGGTTGGCGAGCGCGAACGTGCGAATTACGATAGCCAGCGCTTCATGCGCCGCCGCGCCCGCCCGCGGCTGTCCTTCTCCCGAGATCACCCGCGATACGTAGTCCTCGAGAGGCAGCGTGTCGATGCGCACCGTGCCGTGAGGCAGCGCCACGCCGACGCGCACCGTTACCGTGCCGCTGGCGGTTCGCAGCGCGGCATCGGTACCGGGTGTGCCTGCCGGCGAGGCGCTCACGGGCGGGGCCGACGACGCCGGCGGAGCCTGTGGCGCCGCCGCGGCTACCACTGCCGTGGCGGCGGGTCGCACCAGGTCCGCGGCGATAGCCGGCGCATCGAGGCCGCTCCCGCTCGGTGCCGCGACGAGCACCGCCCTGGTAGGCGCCTCTGGCGGCGCAAACGCCATCACGAGTCCCATCGCCCGACCACCCGGCAGCGGCGACGTGCCGCCCTTGACGAGCGCGGAGGCGCCGCGAGCCCGCAGGGTGGCTGCGGGGCCGTAGTCGGACGCGCCTCGCAGGCCAGCGCGCACGAGCGCGCGCGCGCCGGGGCTCATGGCCGCGGGCGCATCGGGCCCCACGCCGGCCACTCGGGCCACGGCGCCCATCAGGGTCCGCGGCGACGTCGTGGGGCCGGCCAGTCCGAGCACGGCTGAAGTCCAGGGCGCGTCGCTGCCGATCGCCGTGAGTCCGGCGCGGCGGCGCACGTCGTTCAACGACGCGCGCGACAAGCGCGGGGCCAGGTCCGCAAAGAAGTCGTTGCACGCATAGGCCAGGGCCTCGACGGGCGTGAGCGGACGGTGCAGGTCGGGATGGGTGCACGCGAATCGCCGCCCGTCGGCCGTAACCACCCGGCGACACAGATGGGTGGACGACGCCGACACAAGTCCGGCCTCGGCGGCCGCTGCGAGCGCGAACACATGCGCTACCGACCCGGGCAGCATCTCGGTGTCGAGCGTGCGCGCGTCGGTTTCGGTCACGGTGCGCCGTACCGGCCATTCCACGACGAGCAGGGCGGCTCCGGCGACGGGCCGAAGGCTGGCGGCGACGGGCTGGGCCTGCAGCGATGCCGCCCACGACGCCGCAGCGACCGCCACGCAGGCCGCTACCACCGCCGCGGCGGCGCGCCGCGCGCGCAGGATCAGAGCTTCGTCTTGCACCCGGGCCGGCAGCGACATGGGATGGTCTTGTCGCCCTCGGTGTGGTAGTTGTAGGCCAACTCGTCACCGGGCTCGATGCGCTTGCCGGCGCGAATCCAGACGGTCTTGGTCTTCGCGTCCACGTAGCTGTAACAGTTGGGCCGGCACGAGTGATTGATGAACCTGGCGTTGTTGCCGCCCACGTGGGCGTCGCGCGACCACGCCCGGTTCACACGGAAGACCCAGATGCACCCCTGGTTGAGGTAGGTATCCTCGCGCTTGTCGCTCACCTTGTTCGAGATGAGCTCGCCGGCGTAGTCGATGATGCGGGTGTTCTTGTTGATGGATTCGCCGGCAAACACGCCCCAACCGTGGAGCTTCGAGCGTTTGCGGACGATCGTCGGAAGGTGAATCGGCGACGGCATGTGCGCGGTCAGTGTAGCGGATTCCCCGCTGCTTCCGCTACGCGCCTGGCCCGAGCGACCACCGCGGATCGTGCGTCGCGCGCGCGGGCGCCTGAGGTAGAGTGAACGCCGTCAGGGCCGCGTGTCGGGGCCTGAGGGAGGATTCCGTGCGACGACTGATAGCGGCAGCACTCATCTCATTCATCGGACTCGGAGGCAGCATGGCGGCGCAGGTAGAGCGCTTCGCGGGCACGAGCAATCTGCCCTTCAGCGCGGCCACGAAGGCCGACGGCCTCGTCTACGCATCGGGCACGATCGCGGCCGAGGGCGACATTCGCGCCCAGACCAAGAAGGTGCTCGACAACCTCGACGCCACCCTGCAGAAGGCCGGATCGAGCCTGTCGATGGCGGCCTCGATGCATGTCTACATCAAGAACGCGGCTGACTTCGCCGCGATGAACGAGGTCTACCGCACGTTCTTCAAGGCCGATCCACCGGCCCGCACCACGATCGTGTCCGACTTCGTCGTGCCCGGCGCGCTGCTCGAGATTTCGGCCATCGCGATCCCGAACGGCGGCGAGCGCAAGGTCATCCACCCGTCGTCGTGGATGAAGTCGCCCAACCCTTACAGCTACGGCATCAAGAGCGGCAGCACCCTGTTCCTGGCCGGTCTCGTGTCGCGCAACGGCAAGGACAACTCGGTGGTCGAGGGCTCGATGGGCGTGCAGACCAAGGCCGTGCTCGACAACGCCGCCGAGATCCTGAAGGAAGCCGGCATGACCTTCGAGCACGTCGTGAGCTCGAAGGTGTTCATCACCGACGGCACGAAGTTCCAGGAAATGAACGAGGTCTATCGCACCTATTTTACGAAGGACCCGCCGGCTCGGGCCACGGTCGTGGCCCCGCTCATGGGCGCCGCCAACCTGGTGGAGATCACGATGACCGCCGTGAACGCGCCGAAGCAGACGTTTGCCACACCGGCCGCCGACGGCACGCCGGGGAAGCCGAGCCCGCTGCTCAGCAGTGCCGTGAAGGTCGGCAAACGACTCTACGTGTCGGGTCTACTGGGCAACACACCGGGTACGGCCGGCAATACCGAAGCGCAAACCACCGAGATCCTCGCGCGCGTGGGCCGCACGCTGCAGGTGGCGGGCTTCGGCTGGAATGATGTGGTGGACGGCGTCGTCTACATCACCGACGTCAACAACTTCGACGCGATGAACCGCGGCTACCGCGCGGTCGTGAAGGACCTGCCGGCCCGGGCCACAGTGAAGACGGGGCTGGTCGTGGCCGATGGCCTGCTCGAGATCATGTTCGTCGCCTCGAAATAGCCACGAGGTGAACGCACGACGGGCGCGCTACCTGCCGACGCGCCAGATCGACGCGTCGTAGCTCCATGCGGTAAACGCCAGCCTGGCGCCATCCGGCGACCAGGCTGGTTGTGTCTTGTGCGACGGGTCGAAGGTGAGTTGTTCGACCGGCCCGCCGCCGAGCGCGCGCCGGAACAACTGATAGAACCCGTTGCTGCCCGGCGCGACGAACGTGAACGCCGAGCCATCAGGCGCCAGCGACAGTCCCGGAAAGTCGTGCTCGGTCTCGAACCGATGCAGCACCTGCGCCGCGCCGCCAGCGGCCGGCATGACCAGGACCGCGTGACGCCCAGGGCCTTCCTTGGCAATCGCCACCAGCCGCTGTCCGTCGGGCAGCCACTCGCCGTGGGTGATCTCGAAGCCCACGGCACCGACCTCCTTCAGCGCCGAGGTCACCTTTCCGGTGTCCTGGTCGAGCCCCAGCGTGAACATCACCGACTCGCCCGCCTTGTTCGCGCCGTCGAGCAGCAGCGTCTTGCCGTTGGGCGCCCAGCGTGGCCACCCCACTTCCGCGCCACGGCCGAGCATCGTGATCCGTCGGTCAGGTTGGCTCCCGTCAGTGGGCCGCAGCCACACGTCGTCGGACATCTCGCGATGCGAATGGAACGCCATCCACTTGCCGTTTGGTGACCAGGCCATGCCCTGGTCTTCGGAGTCGGACGCGGCAATCACGTGAGACGGCCGATCGGCCGGCAGCCCGCCCGACAGGTCGAGCACGCCGACCTCTTGCGCGATGTCTGGATACTTCGCGTCGTCGATCTGGCGTCGCCACGTGCCGTAGGTCATCGACACGAGCGGCAGCGTGGGATGCCACCACGGCGTCTCGGCCTGGAAGGTCGTGAGCGGGCGCACGACGCCGTCGCGCCACTCGCCCAGGTGCGTGCGGTACTCCTGGGTCTTGTAGACCAGGGCGCCATCACCTGCCACCGACGGGCCGTAGCTGTCGCGTGCGGTGCGACTGATCTGCACCGCCATGCCCGACGCGCGCGCCACCCGCCACAGATCCACGAAGCCGCGCTCGTTCGCGGCGGCGGTGTAGACGGTGTCGCCCTCGGGCGAGAATGCGATGGGCCCGGCCACGCGCAGCGCCGGCGTCGTGACGAGCGGCGTGGACCCGCACGGAATCGAGACGCCGTCTCCGGCCGGCGTCGTCAACACGCACGCCATCACCGTGGCCGAGGCCCAGGCCGGCCACGACGGGCGGCCCGTGGTGATCGGTGTCCGCCACAACTCCTGGCCGTCGAGGCGCACGCGCCACAGTTCGGGTCCCTCAGAGCCGGCGAC
>JANORI010000384.1:0-10974 GCA_031415235.1 Acidobacteriota bacterium
CGAGGGTGATCCACCCGCGATGCACGGCCGTGAGCATGAGCGGCACGAGCACCTCCAGCCCGGCCAGACCGGGCGGCGCCAGGAAGATGTTCTCGGCGCCCCGCGCTTTGTCTTCGGCGAGGAAGGGCGAGTGGTCGGTGCCGACCACCTCGATCAGCCCTTCGCGCAGGCACTGGCGCAAGCCGCGCACTTCGTTCTCGCCGCGCAGCGGCGGGTTGCACTTGGCGTAGGGCCCGAGCCGGTCGAGCGCTTCGTCGGTGAAGAACAGGTACGGCGGACACGTTTCGACCGTGGCATCGACGCCACGCCAGCGGGCGTCGCGCGCCATGCGGGCCGCGCGCGGGCTCGAGCAGTGCACGACTTGCACCCGCGCGCCGAGGTCTTCCGCGAGCGCCAGCACGATGGCGACCGACAGGTCCTCCACGACCGGCGGACGGCTCTCGGCATGCGCCTTCCCGGTGATGCGGCCGGCCGCCTCGAGCTGCCGCTGCGCGGCCTCGAACGTGGCCGTGTGCTCGCAGTGGAAGCAGTGACGCAGGCCCGTGGCCTTCACCACGCGCATCAGGTCGCGCAGCCGCACTTCGTCGGTGCACCAGAGGCCGAAGAACTCGTCGAGCCGGGTGGGCGGCGGTGGCTGCAGGAACGTCTTGAACGCAATGGCCCCCGCCTCGGCCTGCTCGTGGAGCGCCTCGATGTTCTCGTGCCCAGCCCCGCCGTAGAGCGCGTAGTCGATCATGGCCGTGGGCTGCAGCAGCTCGGCCCGCCTGGCAAGCGACTCGCCCGAGTTCACGGGCAGCTTCGAGATCGGCATCTCGAAGAGCGTGGTGATGCCGCCGGCCGCGGCCGCCGCTGTGCCCGATAGGAAGTCTTCGCGTTCGGGCACGCCCGGGTGCCGCGTGTGCACGTGCGTGTCGATCACCCCAGGCAGGATGTGCAGGCCCGAGGCGTCGATGGTGTCGACCGAGTCGACGCGGACCCCTGGCGGCAGCACCTCGGCGATGCGCCCACCGCGCACACACAGGTTGGCCGCGCGCACGCCGGTGGACGTGACCAGGGTGCCGCCCGTAACCAGGAGGTCGAAAGACACGCCGTTCATGCTACGCGCCGTCGCGTTCCTTGCCAAGAGCGCAACGGGCGCCGTGTCAAGGCGCCGACATGACGAAGCCCGCAAGTCTGTACCTGGCGGCAACTAGCCGCGGCGCCAGGTCCGGCCGCTACTGCTCGAGCGGCGTGTCGCGGTGTTTGTCCGCGCGTCGCCAGGCGCCGCCGACGCGGGTCTGGATCGGCGAGGCTCATGGCGCTCGGGGATCGCCCGGCCTTGGCCGGCCGCGGCGCCCCTCGGACCAGGACCGTGTCCGGTTCGGCCAGTGGATTTCGTCTGATCTGACACGAGGTGTTCTCGACGCTCATACGGGCGCTCGGTGCCTTCGCATCAAGGGAGGACGAACACGACCGCCGAACAACTGTCACTCGTGCAGCAGAGCTTCGGGAGGGTCTTGCCAATCGTGGACGCCGCATGCGCACCACACTGGATATCGAAGACGACGTGCTCCAGGCCGCCAAGGAGCTGGCGCAGCGGGAGGGCCGGACAGCAGGACAGGTCCTATCGGAGCTGGCACGGCGGGTGCTCGCTGCGGCCGTCACCCCCGCAGTTGGGCCAGCTCGGCTTCGACACGGTGTGCCGGTGCTGGCCTCGCGCGGCGGGATCGTCACCCTCGAACATGTGCAGCGTCTGCGCGACCTGGAAGGCGTGTGAGTCGTGCGGTCCATCCTCGACGTCAACGTGGTGATCGCGCTGCTCGATCCGGATCACGCGTTCCATGAACGCGCGCACGCGTGGTGGGCCGTACACGAGCAGGCCGGGTGGGCGAGCTGCCCGATCACCGAGAACGGAGTGGTGCGGATCCTGTCGCACCCCAGCTACAGCCCGAGTACCCACTTCACGCCCGTGCGATACGCTGCAGCACGGGATAGCTCTCGGCGAAGAGCGCATCGATAGCCACCGCGTCGCCCTTCTGGGCTCGCTGGATCAACGCGGTGAGATCGACGGCACTGCCCACCGGTGTGTCTCACTCTCCGTCCCAAGTGGGACCAGTCATCGCGAGGAACCGCGGGACCACGCTGAGCGTCCGACGTTGATGGTTCGCGGATCGAGAAGAACGAGTCTCATGAACGGGTCACGAAGGGCGGGTCCTCGTCAGGATCACCGCTTCGCACTGGCTGGAAACCAGCTTTGCAAGGCCGCGCGCAAGCGAACAAAGGCCGGGTCTGAACATCTCGAGAGGGTGGTGCGCGCCGTGAGCTTCTTGTAGAGAGCAGACGACCTGGCGACGTTCGTGCACTTGAGCACGGCCTCAAGGGCCTCCTTAGGACGCTCGGGCTTGCCCTGGCTGTTGAACGAGAATCCCTGCCCTCGCAGCCACTGCCTGACGCTAACGGTTTGGTCCCACTCGGTCACATGCTGGACATGCGTGTCTGCCCCCCATATCCAGGCATCGACTTCGGGTTCAACGACAATCGCCTTGGCGTTGCCCGCCCATGTCACATCGAGCCTCGAGTTCAAGACCCGCTCGAGATCGAGCGCCGACTGCTGTGTACCACACCCCTCATGGTCGAACATCATCACGGCATGATCGAAGGACGTCCGCCTCACCCTCAGGATCTCCGGGCCCCGAGTCCGGACGCCGCCATCTCTACTGGGATCGACGATGACCTCGTACGTCACTCCGCGGACTCCGAGGGCGGCGGGACGCTCGAGAGCGCCGCGCACGGCGAACTCTGCGTTCTTGTCAGCGACGAGCAGGAGCAGATCGCGCATCGACCTCAGCTCAGGATGCCTGAAGCAAACAGCACGCCGAGGTCGGGCTCGCCTTGCTTCCAATCCACCAGTGCTGGGTGCTCCTCTCCAGAGACCACGTCGGTGGCGCCGTCGCTGTCTTTGGCGAAACACAGAATGCGACTGGGGTCGACCATGTTCAGCGCGACCGCACTGTGTGTTGCCAGCAGCACCTGTCCTGAATACAGCGACGCCAGAGACTGCAGTACGGTCTCGATCGCCCTTGGGTGTATTCCGTTCTCGGGTTCTTCGATGAGGAAGGTCCCCGACAACTCAGTCAAATATGCTGGCACGGTCAACGCCAAGAGACGCAACGTGCCATCAGAGACCAGCCAGGACGGAACGACAGCACCATTCGAATACTTCACGACGAGATAGCGATGTCGGTCTTCCGGGCGTTCGACGGTGTCAATGTCCTTCACGTCTGGAAGCGCCGTCCGAACGTGGTCGAGCCATGCCCGAAATCGCTTACGGTCTCGCCGGAGCCGAGCAATCACCCACGGCAAGTTCGACCCGTCAGTTTGAAAACGCCGTCCTGCTCCCGGTGGACTGGGCTGCCGCATTGCAGAGCCATTGAGCGCGAGGATCTCCACGCCCTTCTCGAGCAGCTCCCTGAACCAACTGCTCACAGGAAACGAGTCCGGGTCGGCTGGTACGTGTGCCAGTGCCGACTTGCTTCGCCCGAGCTTAAAGGAGGGGATGTAGGACTTCCTGCCTTCTGGATAGTAGTTGTCGTTTTTCCCCGGCGTCTTCTTGATCGCCGTGCGCCGGCCCGGACCTTTTTCCAAGAGGAGCGTCGGGGACAGGTGGTGTGGGCTCGGGAACTCCAGCCGCCTCTGGAGTACCTTGTGCGATGGCCGCGTAAGCCACAACGTCTCGTGCTCCAGGCCGACTTCGTTGTTCTGGTCGAGTCCCACTTCGATTTCGTACCGAACCACGGTGTACGCGCGCTTGTCGTCAGCGAGGACCCGCCCAATCGCCTCGGGGATGTGGGCCTCGACAGCGAGTTGGAAGGACCGCCCCTGCTCCATCCACAGCAGCTTCTGGAACGTGAAGCTTCGGCTCGAGACGGTCGCCCGGACGTCGCCCTGATTGCGGACCAGGTCGCTCATGAAACCGATGACGTCCAGGAACGTCGTTTTTCCACTGGCGTTCGGGCCAACCAGCAGACGGAACGAGCCGAGATCCTGTTCGATTGCGCGAAGGCTTCGGAAACGGCGGGCTTCGACGCGCGTAATCATGGCTGCGTAGGATATTACGACAGCGGTGAACTCTGCGAGGATTGGCGTCCCAGCCCCTAGTGCTGCTGCGCCGAGGTCGCCCGCGGCGCCTTCTTCGACGCCGCGACGATTGCCGCCACATCCGCCGCGAGCTGCTTCGCGTCGTACAGGATGCCGTCCTTCATCACAAAGTCGATGCCGCCGACGCGCTCGGGCTTGTTGGCCTCGTTCAAGCGCACGGCGCCGGTGATGTAGAGCGTCTTGAAGTTCTGGAGCGGGTTCTGCTTCGTGATGACGAAGTCGGCCTTGAGCCCGGCACGCACGAGGCCGAACTCTATAGGCTTGCCCTTGGGCTCGTGCAGCGCCTGGGCGCCGTAGTAGGTGGCGGAGCGAATGACTTCAAGCGGGTGGAAGCCCGCCTCCTGCAGCATCTCGAGCTCGAGCACATACCCGAAGCCGTAGGTCTGGTAGATGAAGCCCGAATCCGAGCCGGTCGTCACGCGGCCGCCGGCGTTCTTGAAGTCGACGACGAAGTCCATCCACACCTGGTAGAACTTCTTCCACGCCACTTCATCTTCGGTGGTCCAGTCGAACCAGTAGGCGCCGTGCGCGTAGCGATTGGGCTGGTAGAAGTCCCACAGCGACTGGATCGTGTACTTGTCGTGCCAGTCGGCGTTGCGCATGCGCATGACGTCGCGGCCGGCCGAGTAGATGGTCATCGTGGGGTCGATGATGAACTTCTTGTCGACCCACTCCTTGACGAGCGCGTTCCACCTCTCGCTGCCGCGCGGGTGGATGCGATCCCAGTTGCGTGCCACCTGCCCGAAGCGGTGCTGCTCGTCGTTGTAGTTGATGTCCGGCGCGTAGGGCTGAATGCTCGTGTCCTTTAAGAGCGACTCGAACAGGCCGTTGTAGTGGGTCATCGCGCCCAGGCCGAGCCGCGACGCGTCGAGCGCCGTCATGCGGCCCACGCCCATCTGATCGAGGTGCGCGGTCGAGCCGAGGTTGAACTTCCTGGCCTCGTCGAGCAGCGCTTCCATGATCTCGGGGTCGTGCGCGCCGAGCTTCAGGCCGTCGACGCCTTTCTTCGCGGCAAAGCGCACCCACTCACGCGCCGTCTCGGGCGTCTGCGGCTTGGTGCGATCCCAGCCTTCCCCGCTGAACGGACGGTGGTAGGCAAAGATGCGCGGCGCCACGATCTGGTTCTTCGCGCTGAGCTCGCGCTGCGCGAGATCCCAGTCCATCGAGCCGCACGGCACACCGCGTACGGTGGTGACGCCGGAGGCGAGCCACAGCTTGTAGACGTACTCGGGGCTATTGGCCTGGCCACCGCCGCAGTGCACGTGCGCGTCGATGAAGCCGGGCATCAGATACATGCCCGTGCCATCGAACTCCTTGGTGCCCTTGGCCGGGCGGCGGTCGCCGATCGGCACCTTCGGGAAGCCCACGCTGGCCACTTCCTTGATGAGGCCGCCTTCGACCACGACGTCCATCGGCCCGCGCGGCGGCGCGCCGGTGCCGTCGATGACGGTGATGCCGCGAATGACCATGCGGTCAAACGGGCCTTCGCCCTCGCCGGTCTTGCGGGTGGGGGTCGGCTGCATTTGCTGCGCCGACAGGGACACGGTGGCAGCAGCGACGACTAGGCCAAGGGCCAGACGCGAGGCAAGGTTCTTCATGGGCATGGAGTCCTCCGAATGCGACATTCTACTTGCGGCGCGTGGGCAGACGGGCGCCACGGCGCCGGCCAGGGGGCGCCTCGCGGTGCGGCGCGCCTTGCGCGGTCCACTCGTCGAGCACCGCGTGGATGCGTCCGAGGGCATCGCAGAGCGCGCGGATCCGTCCCGGCCCCAGCCGCGCCGCAAGTGCCGCCTCGTAGAACCGCAGCGCGTCCCGGCCGTGATCGAACGCCGCCAGCCCCTCCGGCGTGAGCCGCACCAACCGCGCCCGGCCGTCGAGGGGGTCGCCCACCAGTTCCACCAACGCCATCAGCTCGAGCTCGCGTAGTGATTGGCCCACCGCCTGCTTGCTCACATCCACTCGGCGGGCCAGCTCGGTGGGCCGGATGCCCTTGCGGCTCAGGTGCGGCAGCAGTCGGACGAGCGCCGGGGTCAGCAGGCGACGACCGGCCTCGCGGTTCACCTCGGCCTGCGCGATGTCGTCGAGCAACCGGGCGCAGTCGAAGAGCAAGGGACCGAGCCCAGGGCGCGGCGCGGGGGCGGTCGACGTCGGGCGGGCCACGACGCCCATGATGGGCCCAGCCGCCGCTATTGGTCAAGTCTGCTTGACCACATCTCGTCAACCGTGCTTGACTAGATAGCATGCCGACTCCGTCGTGGCTCGATCGCGACGCATGGCCCTACGCGCCACGCGAGGTCACCATCGAAGGTGCCCGCCTGCACTACGTGGACGAAGGCACGGGCCCGTTGGTGGTGCTGGTGCACGGCACGCCGACATGGAGCTTCGAGTGGCGTCACGTCATTGCCGCGCTGCGCGACCGCTATCGGGTCGTGGCCCTCGACCATCTCGGGTTCGGCCTGTCCGATCGGCCTGCCGAGGCCGGCTACCGGTCCGAGGACCACGCCGCCCGCTTCCGCGCGTTCATGGCCGCCGTGTGTCCAGGCGGGCCGATGACGCTGGTGGTCCACGACTTCGGCGGGCCCATCGCGCTCGACTGGGCGCTCGACCATCCCGACCGCCTGGCGCATCTGGCGGTCGTCAACTCGTGGATGTGGCCGTTTGATGACGACCGCGGGATGCGCCGCCGGGCGCGTGTGGCGGGGAGCTTGCTGGGGCGTTGGCTCTATCGCCGCGTCAACGCCTCGCAACGGATCATCATGCCGTCGGCCTATGCCGACCGGCGTCGGCTGACGCCGGCCATCCACGGCCAGTACCTTGCGGTGTTCCCCGACCCCGCCTCACGAGAACTCGTGCTCTTCGCGCTCGCCCAGTCGCTGCTCGCGTCGAGCACCTTCTTCGACAGACTGTGGCAGCGGCGCACCCGCCTGGCGCAGGTGGACACCCATCTCATCTGGGGCATTCGCGATTCCGCGTTTCCGCCGCACATCCTCGGGCGCTGGCAGCGCGAGTTACCCCACGCGCATACCGCCGCCCTGGCTGATGCGGGCCACTGGCCGCACGAGGAATGCCCCGCCGAGTTCGTGGCCGCGCTCCGGACGGTGGTTGCGGGTCCCGGCGCGCCGCGCACATAATGGCGCGGTGACTGCGCCGGGCCTTCGCCCGCTTCCTCTGGACCTCTCGCATGGCCGTCCCGCGCGTGGCCACTGACGCCGCGCTCGCGGTGGCCCGCCGGGTCATCGACGTGGAGATCGCTGGCTTGCGGGCGCTCGCCGACGTGCTCGACGATGGCTTCACGCGCGCCGTCGAGCGGCTCGCGGCTCACGCCGACCGCGGCCGTGCGGTGCTCTGTGGCGTGGGGAAGAGCGGACACGTGGCTCGCAAGATCGCCGCGACGCTCGCGTCCACGGGAACGCCCGCCCAATTCGTGCATCCCACCGAAGCCAGCCACGGCGACCTGGGCATGATCACGTCCAACGACACGGTCATCGCCCTGTCGAATTCCGGCGAGACCAAGGAAATGGCCGACGTGGTGGCCTACTGCGGCCGCTTCGGCATTCCGCTCATCGCCGTCACGGTGCAGCCCGACTCGATGCTAGGTCGGGCGGCCGACATCGTGCTGCGGCTGCCCGATGCGCCCGAGGCGTGCGGCGTGACTCTGGCACCGACCACCTCGACGACCTTGCAAATGGCGCTCGGTGATGCGCTGGCCGTGGCGCTGCTCGAGCGGCGCGGATTCACGGCGTCGGATTTCGTCGCGTTCCATCCTGGGGGCACGTTGGGCGCGGCGCTGGCGAAGGTGGCCGACCTGATGCACGGCGGCGACGACTGTCCGCTCGTGCCGCACGACGCCCTCATGGTCGAGGCCATCCGCGTGATGAGCGCCGGCGGGTTTGGCTGTGTCGGCGTCGTGGACGCCAGTGGCCGTTTGGCCGGCATCGTGACCGACGGCGACCTGCGACGACAGATCGGCGACGGGCTGCTGGCGCGGTCGGCCGCCGCGATCATGACGCGCCATCCGCGCACGATCGGGCCTGACGCGCTGGCCGGCGAGGCCTTGCGGGCCATGACCAGCCGGTCGCCCCGGGTCACCGTGCTGTTTGTGGTTTCGGACGACAAGCCGTTGGGCCTCATCCACATGCACGACCTGTTGCGCGCCGGCTTGCGGTAGTCCCGCGGGCCGCCGGCGTCCTCACAGAAAGCTGTTGTCATGAACCCGCCCGCCGCGTCAGTCGCCGGTCCCAACCCGATCGTGGATATCGCCGTGAACGGTGGCCGCGCGGTGCGCGTGGGTCAGGCCCTGCCGCTCGTCTTCATCGCGGGTCCGTGCCAGATGGAAAGCCGGGGCCACGCGCTCGAGGTCGCACACGCGCTTCGCGAGATCGCAGGTCGCCTGGGCGCCGGCCTGATCTTCAAGACCAGCTTCGACAAGGCCAACCGCACCAACCTGTCGGCCCAGCGCGGGCTCGGTCTGGACGCGGCGCTGCCGGTGTTCGCCGAGATCCGCGAGGCCACCGGCCTGCCCGTGCTCACCGACGTGCACACCGCCGAGCAGTGCGCGCAGGCGGCGGCGGTCGTGGACGTGCTGCAGATTCCCGCCTTCCTGTGCCGGCAGACCGACCTGCTCGTGGCGGCCGCGCGCACGGGCCGCGTGGTCAACGTGAAGAAGGGCCAGTTCCTGGCGCCGTGGGACATGGCCAACGTGATCGCCAAGGTCACCGGCGCGGGCAATCGCAACGTGCTCGTCACCGAGCGTGGGACGAGCTTTGGCTACAACACGCTGGTGTCCGACATGCGCGCGCTGCCGGTGCTCGCCGCCACGGGCGCGCCCGTGGTGTTTGACGCCACCCACTCGGTGCAGCAGCCGGGCGGCCACGGCACGAGTTCGGGCGGCCAGCGGGAATTCGTGCCCGTGCTGGCGCGCGCGGCCGTAGCCGTGGGCGTGGCCGCGGTGTTCATCGAGACGCATCCCGACCCCGACCACGCGCCGTCGGATGGCGCGACCATGGTGCCGCTGGCCGAGTTCGAGGCGCTCGCGGGCATGCTGCAGGACTTCGACGCGCTGGCCAAGCGTCTGCCCCGCGCGACGAGCTAGTCGGTGCGCAAGGCGGTGAGCGGCTCCACGCGCATCGCGCGGCGGGCCGGCACCGCATTGGCGAGCGCACCGGCCGTGAGCATGGCCAGCGCCGCGGCGCCCCACGCCAGCGGGTCGAGCGGCGTCACGCCGTAGAGCAGACCGCGCAGCACGAAGGCCACGCCCACGGCCAGGGCCGCGCCCACGCCGAGGCCCACGCCCACGAGCGCCAGCCCCTGGCGCATCACCATCGTGAGCACGCCGGCGGGCTCGGCGCCGAGCGCCATCCGCAGACCGATTTCTTTCGTGCGCCGCGCCACCGAGAAGGCCACCACGCCGTAGAGTCCAATCGCGGCCAGGAGCGTGCCCAGCGCGCCAAACACTGTCGCGAGCAGCGCGCCCACGCGCGCCGGCATCAGCGCGGCCGCCATGTAGGAGGTCATGGTGCTCGCATCCATTACGACCAGGCCGGGCTCCAGGGCCACGAGTTCCCGCCGCATCGCCGCGACCAGGGCCGTGGCATCGCCGCTCGTGCGGGCAACGAGAAAGTTGCCGCGGCTGGGACGCTGTGCCGCCGCGAAGTAGACAAACGGCGCCAGCTGCTCGAGCACGCCGTGCTGCTTGTGGTCGCAATTGACGCCGACTACCCGGAAGGTGCGACCCGTGCTCGCGAGGGTCAGCGTGTGGCCGAGTGCTGACTCCCCCGGCCAGAAGCGCCGCGCCATGGTGGCGTTGACGATCGCCACGCCGGGTGCCTCGTCACTGTCGGCGGTACCGACGTCGCGGCCCTCGACCAGCCGGACGCCGAGCGTGGCCAGGTAGCCGGGCGACATCGCGACGTTCTCGATCGTCTCGCCGCGCTGGCCTTCCGCATACGTGCGGTTGTCGATCTTCATCTCCTGCTGGCTGAAGTTGAAGGTGAACGGCAGCATCGGCGTCACCGTGGCGGCCGAGGTGACCTCGGGCAGCGCCTCGATGCGGGCCAGTGCCGTTCTCCAGAACTCGAGGCCGCGCGCCGGCTCGTAGCGCATCATGTCGGTGTCGAAGGCCACCGCCGCAAGCCCGCGCGGATCGAAGCCGACCTCGGCGCGCTCGGACGCACCGAGGCTGCGCAGCAGCAGGCCGGCCACCACCAGCAGCACCGCGGTGAGCGCCACCTGGGCCACGACCAGGCCATCGCACAGCGCCCAGCGCCGGCCACCCACCCGGACCGCGGGCGCTTCGCCACGCAAGGCGCCGGCGACGTTCGGCCGTGAGGCTTTCAGAGCTTGCGGTAGCTGCCGGCGTTGCGGGCGACTGCGGCGCGAGCCAGCGCGGCCGGCAGATGCTTGGCGCCACACGCCAAGGCGCGGTTCAGACGTCCGGTGACGACCATCTGGCGGCCCGCCATCGCCGCGGCGTAACTCTCTTCGACGACCTGGCGAGCATCGAGCCACATGAAACGCGGCATCGCCTGCATCTGCTGGCGCGTGCCAGTCACGTCGTGGAACTCAGAGTAGGTGAACCCCGGACACGACGCCGTCACATGCACGCCGTGCCCCCGCACCTCGCCGGCAAGCGCCTCCGAGAATTTCACGAGGAACGCCTTGGACGCGGCGTACAGGGTATGGCCCGGTGCCGCGGGTACGAGCGCCGCCAGCGATGCGATGTTCAGCACCCGGCCCCACCGCCGCTCGATCATGCCCGGCAACAGCCGGTGCGTCAGCTCGGCCACGGCGGTGACCAGCACCTGGATGAAGTCGGCCTGCCGGCGCCAGTCGGTGCGG
>JANORI010000385.1:0-5693 GCA_031415235.1 Acidobacteriota bacterium
GATTGCCGAACTCGGCTACGGCGCCAACGCCAAGGTGATGGTGGGCTTCAAGAGCCGGCCGTGGGAGAAGCGCGGCTTCGCCGGCAACATCTACTCCGACGAGTCGTTCCAGCTCGCCTGGGCCAACAGCTACCTGCAGGCGGGAGCGGAAGGTGGCCTCACGCTGTATTCCGGCGGCAAGCTCGCGCACGAGGCCGGTCAGGGCCCGGCCGAAGAGGTGGCCGCGCGGCTCCTGCGCGGCGTCGAACGCGCGTATCCTGGCACGCTGCGCGAACGGAACGGCAAAGTGTCGCGCTTCCACTGGCCCACCTACCCGTGGACCAAAGGCGCGTATGCCGCCTACAAGCCGGGGCAGTGGACGACCATTGCCGGGGCCGAGGGCCTGCCGGTGGGCAATCTCTTCTTCGCCGGCGAACATTGCAGCTACGATTTCCAGGGCTACATGAACGGCGGCGCGCAGACCGGGGCCGATGCCGCCAAGGCGGTGATGGCCGCGGTGAGCAGCCCGGCCAAGGCGGCGCGGCTGTTCTCACGACGTGACCTGGTGCGGCTCGGCTAACGAATTCATCGGAGGACGTATGCGTTTGACTCCCGCGGGCAAGGTGCTGTTGTTTCTCGTCGGCCTCGGCGTACTCGGCTATGCCGGGTGGACCTATCGCGGGAGCGTGCCTGGTGCCGCGCCCGGCAGCGGCACGGCCACCACCGCTCCAGGGGCCACCACGTCGCCGGCCGCCACGCCGACCGCTGCGCCCGCGGCCGAGCGCAAGGGCGTGCTGGCGTCGGTGCGGCAAACCGGCGTGCTGCGCGTGGGCATGGAGCCCGACGCGCCGCCCATGCGCTTCATCAACGCGCGCAAGCAGGACGACGGGTTCGACTTCCGTCTGGCCGGCCTGATCGCCGGCGGCCTCGGCGCCAAGCGCGTGCAGATCGTGGAGGCCGACTACGAAGACCTGCCTGCCCGGCTGGCGGCCGGCGACATCGACATCATCATGGGCGGCTACGTGCCCGACCCGTCGGTCGACGGCGTGGTGTGGTCGAACGGCTACCTCGATTTCGGCCTCTGCCTGATCGTGTCGGAGGGCATGGCCGGCACCTACCGCTCGTCGCGCGACCTCGCCGGCAAGCGCATCGCCATCTACGACGACCCGGCGGCCGAACGCTGGGTGCAGGAGAACATCCCGAACGCGCGCATCAGCAAGTTCTCGGGCGACGACGGCTGGTTCGAGGCGGTGGAGCGCGATCAGGCCGACGCGCTGATCTACGACTATCCCTTTGCCGCCGAAGAGATCAAGGCGCACCCGCGCACCACCATCGTGCAATACAACCTGAACCAGTCGAAGTACGCCGTAGGCATTCCGGCCGGCAACTTCGACCTGGTCTACGAGGTGAACCAGGTGGTCGACCGCTTCCGCGCCACGCCGCAGTACGCGGACCTGATGCGCGAGTACCTCTCGACGGTGTCGGACGTGTTCACACGTCCGGTGGCCGGCCGCAAGACCTACACCGTGAAGGTGGGCGACACGCTGAGCAAGATCGCCCAGGCGCAGCTGAGCGACTCCAACCGGTGGCGCGAGCTCTGGGACCTGAACCGCGGGCGGGTGGCCAACGAGAACCTGATCTACCCGCGGCTGGTGCTGCTGCTGCCGTAGTTTCCCGCGCCTACGCGTCTGGCTGCGGCCCACGCGCGCGGGCCAGGACCGCGTCGAAGTCGATTGCCGACCGCTGCCCGTCGAACTCGGTGGGTCGATGGTCCCTTTCCGATCCGAAGAAGATCGGCAGCGCCTCGCCCATGGGCAGGACGCCGACGAGCACCCTCGAACGCGGCAGCTGGATGAGGCGCAACCCTGTGGACGGGAAACACCCAGTGCGTCGCAGGGGTGTCAGGTAGTCGCCCCTGAGGACGATCGTCTCGCCGCCGCCACCGCTGTCGCCGGTCGTGTCAGCGTCGAGGCGCAGATAGAAGACCGGAGGCTCGCCCACGATGCCTACGGCTTCTGTCACCCGGACGATCCGGTCTTCGACCTCGTCGTCGAGCAGGTCGTCGTCGATGCGCCGTCGCGTGCCCAGGAAGCTGCCGATGGACGTGTAGAGCGCGGCGGCCCAGGCCAGGCCGAACGCGCCGATGCCCACCAGACCCGCCCAGCGGCCCGGGTCGTCGACGTCAGCCAGCCATAGCACCAGATACAGCGGCAGGCCGGCGACCACCACGGCGGGCACGGCGGCCAGCACGCCGTTGATCGGCGCCAGAGCGACTTCCGTCCACGGAAATCGTGGCATCGCACATCGGCGCTCGGCGGGCGTCATCTGCCGGCGCACGACGCTGGGAAAGCGCCCGGTTACCTCCTGGTCGTCACCTGGTGCCATAATATGAAGAACTGCGAATCAGTGTGTAGAGACGGCGAGTTGCCGTCAATGTGGACCACCATCATCAAAGGACGACCCCGTGGCTGTAAAGAACACCGCTCAACCGAAGACGCCGACGACCGCCACACGCGTAAGCACCACGACGCCCGCCAAGCTGACTGCGCCGGCGAAGGCCGCCAGAGTCGCCCAAGCCGCGATGTCCACCAAAGCCGCGCCCGCCAAGCCCGCCAGTCGCCGTGCCCCCTCGTCCGTGCCGGCGCCCAGGACTGCCGCGGCGCCGCCGGCCGTCGTGCCGCAGGTGGCTGCTGCCCCCGAGCGTCCGCGAGTCACGGTGACCCACGAGGACGTCCGGGTCCGCGCCTACTACCTGGCGCTCGAACATGGTGGGAAGGGCGGCAATCTCGACTTCTGGTTGCTGGCCGAGCGCGAACTGCGAACGCGCGCCACGACCGGTCACTGAGCGGACGCTCCGCTGGCCGGGCCATCTGCTTGATGTCCTCGCTTCGCGTCGCTGGGTGTAGCATCGCAGCTGGAGGTGCCGCATGGCGACGGTGATCACCCAGGACCACAAGGCGGTGCTGCTGCGCAACGACGGCACGTGGACCTACGCCACGTCGGCCGGGTCCACGGTCGAACGTATGAAGGCCCTGTCGGTCTCGCCGGCTGTCGCCGAGGCGGTCAAGGGGCTGTTCTCGCAGCTCGGCGTGCGGGTGATCGACACCGGCGAAACCTTCACGTGCGTCCATCACGGCGACCGCGTCGAGTTCGTGCCGGGCGTGGACGAGCACACCGTCGACTTCGCGGTGCAGGTGTATCAATTCCAGCTCGAGCGGCTGGCCGACTGCATCCGGCAGGGGACCCTCGATGAGGTCGAGCAGTTTCGCATCGCCTGCGCGCTTTATGCCTCGGGCACCGGCAGCCGGCACATCATGGGCAATCCCCTGATGTCGAACGGCATCCTCCGCCGATTGATTCGCGGCAAGAACCTGATGCACGTCACGATGCTGTCGCCGGACCCGGCCCAGGAACCAGACGCCGCCTTCACCAACATCTTCGTCAACGGCGAGCACGTGGTCGTGCCCGGCCTGCACGGCACGCCCCAGCGGACGCTGCGGGTACCGTTTGCCGACGCGGTCGCGCTCCAGAAGCACCTGTTTGCCGGCATGGCGGCCGGCCTCGCGCCGGCCACGTGGATCACGATCGCCAGGTGGTATGTGCAGTGGCGGACGCGCGTGGAAGTGACGTCCTAGCGTCGGCGGCCATCAGGCGAACATTCGCCGGTAGTGTCGGTACCATTCACTCTGGAACATCTCGCTCGGGTCGTGGCGTCGCTTCTCGAGCAGAAACGCGCGCATCTGCGGATAGCACCGCTCGACCTGGTCCCGACTCGCCCAGCGGTGATAGGTCAGGTAGTAACTGCCGCCGAAGCCGATGGCGATGTCGATCAGCTCGCGGAAGGCGTCCTCTGCCGTGGCCAGGCCCCCGGGCGTGTGGTCCACGTGCAGGTTGAAGATGATGCAGGCATAGCGCTCGCGCGCCCACACGAGAAACGTCTCCTCGTCGCGCTCGACCAGCCGCACGGTGCCGTAGATGACGTTGGCGCGGCGCCGCCGCAGCGCCTCCCGTGCGTCCTCCATGAAGGCCGCGAGGCGCGGTCGCGGCACGTACAGCTCCGTGATCATCTCCGTGCCCTTCACCGACGCCCCGAGCGCGCGGTCGAGATCGGCGTGATAGTCGTCGACGTAGGCCGCGAGCTGGTTGTCGCCCCAGTAGACCTGGCCGGACGTCTTCAGGTAGCGCCGCGCATACAGGTCGAACGCGCCCGCCTTGTCGCGGTGGGTCAGCCATGTCAGGCGTGCCCAGTCTTCGGGTGAGAAGCCGACGGGGTGCTCCGTCAGGGGGCTGTCTGCCGCGACCGGCTCGTAGCAGGACAACACCCCGCGCCGGAGAAAGCTGTCGCCATCGGCGTCGATCGCGAACTGAAAATCGCCATACAGGAAGCCGGCGCGAATCAGCGCTTCGAATCGATCACTGAGCTGCGCCGTCTCGCCGATCGTCACGACCCGCCGCACCTTGACGCGCGGCCGCAGCCTGAGGGTGATGCGCGCGATCACGCCGAACAGGCCGTAGCCGCCGATGGTCAGGCGAAACAGATCGGCGTGCTCGTCACGTGAGCAGGTGATCACCTGCCCGCGGCTATTCACCAGGTCGAAGGCCTCGACCTGCTGCACGATCGGCGGCAGTGTGAGGCCCCGGCCGTGGGCGTTGCAGGCGAGCGCGCCAGCCAGACTGAGCCGATCGGCCCCGGTCTGCTTCTGATGGATGCCCCACTGGCGCGTGGCGCCGGCCTGGAAGCGCTCGAGGTGCCCGAGCAGCGCCGGCCACTGGATGCCGCCTTCCACCGTCACGAGGCCGGCGTCCGGGTCGAACGCAAGCACCCGGTCGAGGCCGCGCGTGTCGATGAGCACTGTGTCCTCGCCGAACTGCTGGCCGCCCATGGCGTGCCGGCCGCCGGCGATCGACACGGCCGTGCCGGTGCGCTGCGCCTCAAGGATCACCGCGCGAAGTTCGTCGACGTCCCGAGGCGTCACCACGGTCGCGACGCGCGTCGCGTTGAGCTGCGAGTGCAGGTCGTTGACGAGACACGCCGAGGATGCTGCTATAGTGGCCGCCCCGTGGCTGGCATGATCGATCCGACGACGCGCAGTGACGTCCTCTGGCTGTGCACCGTGCTCCTCGTCGGGCGTGTCCTCGGCCAGATCGTGGTCGTGCTCCGTGCGCCGCGCTGGCTGCCGCCCATGGAGCAATGGCAGTCGGGTCTGCTGCCCTATCCCGTGCTCCTGGCGGGACAGGCCGTGGTCCTGACCCTCATGCTCTGGATCTCGATCGACTTCTCGCGTGCCGCCGGTCTCTGGGTCGCCCCCCATCCGCGTCTCGGCCAGGTCGTGGTCTGGTGGAGCTATGTCTACGCCAGCGCCATGGCCGCGCGCTACGTCATCCGCATGGTGCGCCGGCCCGACCAGCGGTGGGTCGGCGGCACGATTCCCATCATCTTCCACACCGTCGTGGCGGTGTTTCAGTGGACGTTCGGGATGTATCACGTCACGAGGCCTTGAGGTGTCGGGCGACCAGTGGCGCGTCGCGGGCGATGTTGTACAGGCCGCCTTGAATGCCGTAATTGTGCCCGACGAAGTAGAGATCCCGCTCGGCGTCACTGGCGACGCGGTCGCGCCGCCTGGCGAAGCCACAGGGATCGAAGCGGATGAGCGGGCCGAGCGGGCCGACGGCCGCGCGGTAGCCCGTGGCCAGGATGACCGCATCGAATGGCG
>JANORI010000386.1:0-3309 GCA_031415235.1 Acidobacteriota bacterium
GTGCTCGCGCAGCAGGGCGCCGACGTCGTGCCAGTGTGGCGGCTCGACGCCGACCTGACGCAGGATCCCCTTGAGCGCCAGCTCGACGATCTCCTGCGCCTCGCGCACCACGTCCGAGTAGGCGTCGGCGTCGTAGAGCACTGTGAGGATCGCGAGACGCACCCGCGCCTTCGTCAAGTAGCTCTGGGCGAGCGAGACGTTCGTCACAACTCGAAGACCTCGCCGGGGACATAGTCTGGTTTGAGATCCCAGAACCACGCGTTGCCACGCCAGACCCGTCGGGCGCCGAGCGCCGCCAGCCTGGTGCGCAGCCGTTCCAGCACGGCCGCGAAGAAACCGTCGCGGTCGAACAGCATGCGGGCGTCTTCGACCATGTCGAGGAAGAGCGGACTGCCCGCCGCGGCCTCGGCCGGCGACTTGAACACGGGCGAACACGAGACCGCCGGGGTACCCAGAGATCCCTGCGCCGCCAGGGCGGTCTCGAGCGCGGCGAACTCCATGACCCGCGCCACACGCCCGTGGGGCAGGCCGTCGGCCACGACCAGGAGGTCGAGGTCCGAATCGGCACGGGCCGAACCGCGACCCCGCGAGCCGAACACCACGAGCGCCACGAGGCGATCGCCGTAGTGCCGGCGGGCGCTGCTGGCGACCTCGTCGAGCGACGGCCCGTGGCGACGGTCTGGCCCGGTCATGGCGTCACGTTAGCACGGGACTGCGCTCACGACCGGAAGATCCGATGCCAGGGCGCCGTCGGCAGTGCGATCACCAATGGCGACCACGCATCAGCGGCTGCGCGTCATCACCACGGTGCGCGGCTTCCGTCTCGATCCGCGTAACCCCGGCGTGACCATCGTGACGCTGTGACGGACAGCGCGAGCGTCCAGCGCCTCAGGCGTAGCGAATCGTCAAGTCGCCCACGCCGTCAATGTGGCCCTCGAGAAGATCTCCGGCCACGACCGGACCGACGCCCTCGGGCGTGCCGGTGAATATCAGATCGCCGGGCGCGAGTTCGACCAGGCCAGAGAGATAGGCGATCGTCTCAGGCACGCTCCAGATCAGATCCGACAAGTCGCCGGTCTGCCTGATGACGCCATTGACCTTGAGCCACACGGCGCCCTTCGACGGATCGCCAAAGACGTCGCTCGTGCCGCCGCCCGAAAATCGCCGATGAGGATCCGCTCGTCGCGCGTGAGGCGGGCCTCGCAGGCGTAGGCTGCGGCCACCGGCTCGTATTCGAACCCGATCGCGACCGCGCTGTTGCTCGTGCCGAGAAGGGCCTTGCTACAATGGCCGTCCCTTCATGAAATCAATCGCGTCGCTCATTGCCGAAGAACTGAACGTCCGGGTCGCGCAGGTGGAGGCGGCCGTTGGCCTGCTCGACGACAAGGCCACCGTGCCCTTCATTGCGCGCTACCGCAAGGAGGCCACCGGCGGACTCGACGACACGCAGTTGCGCACGCTCGAGGATCGCCTTGCCTATCTGCGCGAGCTGGAGGACCGGCGCGCGGCGATCCTCGAGAGCATCGAGGAGCAGGGCAAGCTCACCCCGGATCTGGCGACGTCGATTCGCGAGGCGGTGACGAAGGCGCGGCTGGAAGATCTGTATTTGCCCTACAAGCAGAAGCGCCGCACCAAGGCGCAGGTCGCGCGCGAATCCGGTCTGGAGCCGCTGGCGACAGGTCTGCTGCACGATCCCTCGCAAGACCCGCAGGTGGTGGCAGTCAGCTACGTGGACGCGGCGAAGGGCGTGCCCGACGTGGCGGCCGCGCTCGACGGCGCGCGCTGGATCCTGATGGAGACCTTTGCCGAAGACGCCGAGCTCTTCGGCCACTTCCGCGCCATGGTGTGGGAACGCGGCGAGTGGAAATCCGCGGTCGCGCCGGGCAAGGAAGCCGAGGGCGTGAAGTTCTCCGACTACTTCAGCGCCACCGAGCAAGTGAAGACGGTGCCGTCGCACCGCGTGCTCGCGTTGCTGCGCGGCCGCAAGGAAGGTGTGCTGCGCCTGTCGGTGGGCCTGCCCGACGAAGGCGTGGTCGGGCCAACTGAGCCCGAGCGCCGCATCGCCGCGCGCGTGGGCATCGCGAATCAGGGCCGGCCCGCCGACGTATGGCTGCTCGATACCGTGCGCCTCACGTGGAAGGTGAAGATGCTGCTGCGTCTGGAGGTGGAGACCGAGACGCGCTTGCGCGAGCAGGCCGAGCTCGAGGCGATCCGCGTGTTCGGCCGCAACCTGCACGACCTCCTGCTGGCGGCGCCGGCCGGTCAGCGCGTCACGATGGGCCTCGACCCGGGCATCCGCACGGGCGTGAAGGTGGCGGTCGTGGACGGCACCGGCAAGGTGCTCGACACGGCCACGGTCTACCCGCACGAGCCGCGCAAGGACTGGGCGGGATCGCTGCGCACGCTCGGGCAGCTCGCCGCCAAGCACGGCGTGCAGCTCATCGCCATCGGCAACGGCACGGCGTCGCGCGAAACCGACACGCTTGCGGGCGACCTGATCAAGGCCCTGCCCGACCTGTCGCTCACCAAGGTGATGGTGTCGGAAGCCGGTGCCTCGGTGTATTCGGCGTCGGAACTCGCCGCCAGAGAGTTCCCCGATCTCGACGTGTCGCTGCGCGGGGCCGTGTCGATCGCGCGGCGTCTGCAGGATCCCCTTGCCGAGCTCGTGCGGATCGATCCCAAGGCGATTGGCGTGGGCCAGTATCAGCACGACGTGAGCCCCCTGCAGCTCGGCAAGACGCTCGATGCCGTGGTGGAAGACTGCGTGAACGCCGTGGGCGCCGACTTGAACACGGCCTCGGCGCCCCTGCTGGCGCGCATCTCGGGCTTGAGCGACTCGCTCGCCGGGAACATCGTGGCGTTCCGCGACGCCAACGGCCCGTTCCGCAGCCGCAAGCAGTTGCTGAAGGTGCCGCGCGTGGGCGAGCGCACCTTCCAGCAGGCGGCCGGCTTCCTGCGCGTGGTGAACGGCGACGATCCGATCGATGCCTCGGCCGTGCATCCCGAGGCTTACCCGGTGGTGGAACGGATCGTCGCGCGCACCGGCCTTGCCGTCGGCGACCTGATTGGCAAGTCGGCGGTGCTGAAGACGCTCGCGCCCGAAGACTTCGCTGACGCCCAGTTCGGCGTACCCACGGTGAAGGACATCCTCGCGGAGCTCGACAAGCCGAGCCGCGATCCGCGGCCCGAGTTCAAGCGCGCCACGTTCAAGGACGGCGTGCAGGAGCTGCGCGATCTCGTCGCCGGCATGCAGCTCGAAGGCGTGGTCACGAACGTGACCAACTTCGGCGCGTTCGTCGACATCGGCGT
>JANORI010000387.1:0-1963 GCA_031415235.1 Acidobacteriota bacterium
ATCGAACTGCGAGTGGCATCGCTTGCAGGCGCTGGCGTGCCCGAGTCGCGCCTCGTGTACGACAACCACGACGTTGGGTCGATGTATCCGCTGGATTGGTCACCCGATGGCGCGTGGATCGCGGTGCAGTTGACCCGCGCCGACAACACCGGCCAGATGGGACTCGTCTCCGTGCGGGACGGGTCGCTCCGTGTGCTGAAGTCCTCGGCGTGGCTCGGGGCACGCCAGCTGTTCTTTTCGCCTGACGGGAAGCACGTGGGCTTCGACCTCCCGGCCGGCGACACGAGAAACGACCAGCGCGACGTGTTCCTTCTGGCCGTGGACGGAAGCCGCGAAGCCGCGGCCGCGGTGGGTCCGAGCGACGAGACGATGATGGGCTGGTCGCCAGACGGGACACATCTCCTGTTTGCCAGCGATCGCAGCGGCACCGTCGCGCTGTGGGCGGTGCCGGTCACGAGTGGCCGGCCGCAGGGATCGCCGGTCTTGATCAAGCCTGACATCGCGCGTCGGTCTCTGGGGGTCACCACGTCAGGCAGTCTGTACTTCGGCGTCCACGCCGGAGACCGGGATATCCGCGTCGCTTCCGTGAATCTCGAGACCGGAGCGCTCGTGAGCCCACCCGGCACGTTCGTTCAACGCTTCGTCGGGTTCAACGACTCGCCGTCGTGGTCTCCCGACGGGAATCAGCTGGCCTACCTGTCGAGACGTGATCCGCTCGGTCGTGGCCGCGTGCTCGGCATTCAGTCGGTCGACACCGGCCAGGTGCGCGAATGGCAACCGAAGTCGCTCAACATCTTCCAAGGGCCCAGTTGGGCGCCCGATGGCCGATCCGTGCTGGTGTGGGGCCTGGACCTGAAAGGCCGCCGCGATGCGTTTCGGATCGATGCACACACTGGCGACACCACACCAACCGGCGCAACGGCCGGCACGGTGCCGCAATGGTCTCCCGATGGCAAGAAGCTCTACTCCAGCAAGCACATCGAGGGGAACCTGAAGTTCTTCGCCGAGTGGGATCTGGCCTCGGGCACCGAGAGAGAGGTCATCCGACGCGAGAACATGGGCCCGCCATTCCTCTCGCCCGACGGGCGGACGATCGCGGCCATCGTCGATGAATCCCAGACGTCGTCGGTGCTGTTCCTCATCCCGGTGGCCGGAGGCGCTCCTCGAGCGCTGCTTCGCGTCAGTCGACCGGAGGCGCTGGACCGGCGCCACGTCGCGTGGACGCCAGATGGTGGAGCGGCCCTCGTGCATGTGCTGGACAAGGGCGGCGAGCAAGGCGCCCTCGTGCTTGTGCCTGTCGACGGCGGCCAATCACGCAAGATCGACTTGGGAACGCGTGTGTGGGGAGGCTTCGGATTCGATGTCCATCCAGACGGGCGCCAGATCGCCTTCGTCGCCGGGGAGAACAAGGCCGAGGTCTGGGTGCTCGACAACTTCCTGCCGGCCCTGAACGCGAAGACATCGGGCGGTAATCGACAGTGAGGCCATCGGCCTCGTCCCATCAAGGGCGTCTCAGAGCCGTGACCGAGGGGTGACGCTCGGCGCATGAGGAACAGACGCGGCATGCGTAGGGTGTCGTCATGGAGGGATCGATGAAGCACATTCTGACCGTGGCACTCTCGCTCGTGGTCGCCGGGACCTTGGTGGTTGCGCAGAGCGCGCGCGATCCGCAGGTGCTGTTCAAGGCCGCGCAGCACGCCGAAGAAGTGCAGGGCGACCTGAAGGCTGCCATCGCCCAGTACCAGCTGGTGGTGGCGGCCGGCAATCGCGCGCTGGCGGCGCAGGCGCTCCTGCGCATGGCGCAGTGCTACGAGAAGCTCGGCGATGCCCAGGCACGGACGGTTTACCAGCAACTGGTGCGTGACTACGCCGAGCAGAAAGAGGCTGTCGCCATCGCCCGTGCGCAGCTGGGAGACGGCAACAGCGGCGGGCCCAAGAGCGGAGACCGCGCGGTGTGGACGGG
>JANORI010000388.1:0-6905 GCA_031415235.1 Acidobacteriota bacterium
TCTCGCCGTTTGCGCCGCATACGGCCGAAGAGCTCTGGGAGCGCTACGGTCACGACGGTGGACTGGCGGCCGCGGTGTGGCCGGCGGTGGATGAGGCGGCGGCGAAGGCCGAGACCATCGTCGTGCCCGTGCAGGTGAACGGGAAGGTCCGGGGACGCATCTCGGTTCCTCCCGAGGCGTCGGATGCGGAGCTGGAGCGGCTGGCGTTGGCCGACCCGGCCGTGCTGCCATACTTGGCAGGGAAGACTGTGAGGAAGATCGTGGTTGCCAGGGGCCGTCTTGTTTCGGTGGTGGTGGGATGAGCCGTCGGCACGCTGGTCCCGAGGGGTGGGCGCCTGGCGAGGCGCTGTCGCGGCGCGAGGCGCTGCGCCTCGTGCCAGTCGCGGCCGCCACCGTGGCAGCGGCCGGGTGCGGCTACTCGCTGGCGGGCCGCGGCTCGTTCCTGCCCGATTACATCCGGACCCTGGGTGTGCCGATGTTCGGAAACCGCACCCCGTATTCGCCGCTCGAGCAAATCTTCACCGAGAAGGTGCGGGTGGAGTTCCAGGGTCGCGGGCGGTATCAGGTGTTCCCGGTCGACACTGGCGTCGACGGCGTGGTCCGGGGGGACATCGTGAACATCGGGGCAGCGCCGGTCGGCTTCAACGCCAGCCAGCAGGCCTCACGCTACCGCTTTACCGTCATCGTGAGCGTGTCGTTCTCCGACGTAAAGCAGCAGAAGACGCTCTGGGAGAATCCCTCGCTGAGTTTTAGCGACGAGTATGAACTGGCGAGCGCCGCCAGTGCTACCCTGGGCGCCGGTGCCTTCATCGATCAGGAACGCGCGGCGATTGACCGTCTCTCTACCGACTTCGCGCGGTCGGTTGTGAGTGCCATCCTGGAAGCCTTCTGATGACGCCGGCCCAGGTGCGCGCCGTCATCGCGGCCGGTACTCCCGGGCCGATCTATCTGCTCGAGAGCGACGACGTGCCTTCTCGCCTGGAGCTGTCGCAGGCCTTTCTCGGGGTCGTCGAAGAGGGTCTCGAGGCGTTCAACACGGCGTCATTCCACGGTCGAGACGCGGCCAGCGCCGGTGACCGCGACACGATGCTCTCGGCGATCCTGAGCGCCGCGCGCACGTTGCCCATGATGGCGCCTCGCCGAGTGCTGCTCGTGCACGACGCCGAGGTGCTGCTGGCCCCCAAGCGGGCGAGGGACGACGAGCCGGCAGAGGTCGCGGTTGCGGGGACCGGGAAACGGCGCGCCCGGGTCACGACCCCCGCGGAGGACTTCGAAGCCTATGTCGAGCGTCCTGAGCCAATGACCACGCTCGTGCTCGACGTGGCGTCACTCGACCGGAATCGCCGCATCACCAAGCTGTTGCTGAAGCATGCGCTGGTTGTGGATTGCGGGACGCTCGACACTCCGGCCGACGCGGCACGCTGGATCCAGGCGCGGGTCGACCGGGACGAGATGACCATGGACGGGGCAGCCATCAACGCGCTCATCGACGCCGCGGGCCTACGACTACCCCGGATCCGGAGTGCGATCGAGACGCTGGTGCTCTATGCGGCCGGCGAGGGCGCGATCACGGCCGCGCACGTGCGCGAAGTGGTGATCCCCGTGGAGGAACCGGGCGAAGATTTCGCGCTTGGGAAGGCGATCTGGAATGGCCAGGCGGCTGCCGCGCTGCGCGACGTCGACGCGCAGTTCGAAGCGGGCGCGACGGCGCCGATGGTCCTGGGACAGATCCGGGCGGCCGTGATCCGTTTGCGGCCGGATGCCCGCGCGCGCCACGCGCTGAGGACGGTACTCGAGACCGACTTGGCCATCAAGTCGTCGCAGGGAGAGCCGCGATTCGTGCTCGAACGGCTCGTGGTGGAGATTTGCGGAGGAGGGCCGGCAGGCGGCCCTTCGGTCAGGCGGTCTTGGGCTTGAGCTTGGCGACGATCCGCGACTTGTAGCGGCCGGCTGTGTTCCGGTGGATGATGCCCTTGCCGGCCATCTTGTCGACCAGCGACGTCGCGGCGCCGAGCAGGCCCTGCGCCTCTTCGATTTTCCCGGCGCTCAGGGCTGCCCTGATGCCCTTGAGACCAGTGCGCAGCGTCGACCGCAGATCGCGGTTGCGCGCACGGCGCTGAACGTTCTGACGGTGGGCCTTGAGGGCCGAGGGATTTCGCTTCGCCACGTGTACAAACCTCTAGAGCGCTAGGCGCGCCAAAACATGAAGAATACCACAGCTTGCGCGCTGCTGTCGCCCCTCTAGGGGGTCTTGGCGGAAAACTGGGGCCGGTCCGAGTAACGGGTCACCGCGCGCCCATCGACGACCTCCACCCACTCATAGATGCGGGTGGCCGGGCGGGCTGTCCCGCCGGTGCTGTTCTTGGTGATCTTCTTCACGTAGTCGCGGGTCTCCTGGTACGGCGGCACTCGCTGTCCGTACTTGTCCACGGCGCCTGGACCGGCGTTGTAGGCCGCCAGGGCGAGCTCCACCTTCTGGTCGTACCGAGAGAGCAGCTGCTTCAAGTACTTGATGCCCCCGCCGATGTTCTGAGCCGGGTCGAAGGGATTGACCACGCCCAGCTCGAAGGCGGTGGCCGGCATCAACTGCATCAGGCCCATGGCACCCTTGGGCGACAGGGCGTGCGGGTTGAACGCGGATTCGACCTGGATGACCGCGCGCACCAGATCGGGGCTCACGCCTTGCGCCGCGGAGTGCTCGTCGATGATCGGGTCGAATCGCGCGGACCTCCCATCGGGAGGGCGGGTGACCTCGAGGCCCGTCGCCCTCGGCACGGCGAACGTCTGGACCTCGCCGCCGTCGGTGCGCGGCTGGTCCGACAGCACCATCTGGCCCGCCGCGTCGCGCCACGCGTAGATCTGCGCCTCGGCCGACGCACTGGACAGGGCGGCGAGTACGAGAGCGAGCGATGTCAGGCGCACGGCGGTCACGGGACTCCTTCGTGTGGGGCGGCGGCGCCGCGGCGGACTCGCGAGACGCACTTCCCCCTAAGGATATCGTGCAGCCGCGCCGCGACCGTTAGGGCCGCAGCAGGGATTCGATGTGGGTCCGTGCCGTGCTGAGCAGTTCCGGGATTCTGGCGACATCCTTACCGCCGGCTTCGGCGAAGTCGGGCCGGCCGCCGCCGCCGCCGCCCACGATGGGAGCCAGGTGCTTCACGAGCGCTCCAGCGGCCGCCTTCCTGGCTGCGCCGGGCGTGACCGACGCCACCATCGCCACACGTCCGTCGGCGGTCTCTCCAGCCAGGAAGACGACCCCGTCGGTCAGCGTCGACTTGGTGCGGTCGGCCAGCGCGCGCAACCCCTCACGGTCGAGCTGGTCGACTCGACGGACCACCACGATGAATGGGCCAACCGTCAAGTGATCGTCGCCGGATTCGCCGCCCGCCCCGGCACGGCCCATGGCCGCCGTGGTCTTCAGTTCGCGGATGTCCTTCTGCGCCTTGGACAACTGGGCGGCCTGCTGGCCGATCTTCGCGACGAGCTGGCTGGCGGGCACGTTGGCGGCCGCGCAGGCCCGCTGCAGGTCGTTGAACGCCTCGCGCAAGTGCGCCAACGCGGCCGGGCCGGTCAGCGCCTCGACGCGGCGCAGGCCGGCGGCCACGCCGGATTCCTCGGTGATGACCACCAATCCGAGGTCGCCGGTGGCCCGAACGTGCGTGCCGCCGCACAGTTCGGTGCTGAACCGTCCGTCACCGACGGCGACGACTCGCACGCGGTCGCCGTACTTCTCACCGAAGAGGGCCGTGGCGCCGTCGGCGATCGCTTGCCGCGTGTCCTTCATGGTGGTGTGCACCGGCTCGTTGGCAACCACTGCCTGGTTCACGATCTGCTCGATCCGCCCGCGGTCGGCCGCGCTCACCGGCGCAGCGTGTACGAAGTCGAAGCGGAGCCGTTCGGGCGATACCAGTGAACCAGCCTGCTTGACATGCGGGCCGAGCGTCTGGCGCAACGCGGCGTGCAGCAGATGGGTCCCCGTATGGTTGCGCCGGATGGCCGCGCGCCGGTCGCGATCGACAACCGGCGTCACGACGACGCCCGCGCGCAAGAGTTCGGCCACGTGCGTCACCCGATGACCGCGAGGCAACCCGGCGCCGAGCCGCACGACGTCGACCACAGGTGTCGAGGCACCGGTGGCACCGACCAGAGTGCCTGTGTCCGACACCTGCCCGCCCGATTCCACATAGAACGGCGTGGTCGACAGCACCACCACGCCTGAGGCCCCGGCCTCGAGCTCGAGTATCAAGTCAAGACGCTCGTTGAGCACGGCGTGAACGACCGAGGGCTCGCCGGATTCCTGGTCATAGCCGGTGAAGCTCTCGGTGAATGCCGACAGCGCCTCGCGAGTCCCGTCTGGCACGTCCCTCCTGCTGCTGCCGAACGCGCTTCCCTTGCGAGCGTGCTCCTGCTCCTGCTGCAGCTTGGCCTCGAACCCCGCGGTGTCGAAGCCGAGGCCGGCACTCGCGGCGAGATCCTCGACGAAGTCGCGTGGCATCCCGTAGCTCTCGTACAGCATGAACGCCCTGTCGCCGGGAAAGACCCCCGCGGCGCGGCTCTGCTCGATCAGGTGTTCCGCCTTGGCGATGCCTGGGCCGGAAAGAACGGCCTCGAAGCGGTCTTCCTCGCCGTGCACGATCTGCACGACGGCATCCCGGCCGGCGACCAGTTCAGGATAGGCGCCGCCCATCTCGGCAACGAGCCCGTCGACCAGCGTGTGGAGAAACGCGTCATCGAGTCCCAGCCTGCGGCCGTGACGCATGGCGCGCCGCATGATCTTGCGCAGCACGTAGCCGCGCCATTCGTTCGAGGGGACGACTCCGTCGGCAATCAGGAAGGTCATCGCCCGCAGGTGATCGGCGATGACGCGCATCGACACGTCGGCCGGGTCCATCGTGCCGCCATAGCGACGGTGGGCGAGCGTGCCAATCGCATCGAGGAGGGGCGTGAACAGGGCGGTGTCGTAGTTGGACGTCGAACCAGCGAGTACCGCGGCGACGCGTTCCAGGCCCATGCCGGTGTCGATCGAGCGGGCGGGAAGCGCTCGTAGCACGCTCTCCGCGCTGCGGTCGAACTCCATGAACACGTTGTTCCAGATCTCAACGAAGCGGTCACTGCCTGACGTGATGTCGGTCATGAAGTCGCCAGTCCCGGGCACGCCGGGACCGCGGTCCACGTAGATCTCGGAACAGCGCCCGCAGGGGCCGGTGTCGCCCATCGACCAGAAGTTGTCGGCCGCGCCCAGCTCGCCGATGTGCCCGGTGGGCACGAAGTCGCGCCAGCGCGCAAACGCGTCGTCATCGCGGGGGATGCCGTCCTCGCCCTTGAAGATCGTGACGCGCAACCGCGATGGGTCAAGGCCCCACTCGTCGGTGAGCAGGGTCCACGCGAGCGCGATCGCGTCCTGCTTGAAGTAGTCGCCGAACGAGAAGTTGCCGAGCATCTCGAAGAAGGTGTGGTGGCGCACCGACGGGCCGACGTTCTCGAGGTCGTTGTGCTTGCCACTGACCCGCATGCACTTCTGGGACGTCGCCGCGCGCGTGTAGTCGCGCGACTCGCGGCCCAGGAAGACGTCCTTGAACTGGTTCATGCCTGCGTTCGTGAAGAGCAGCGTCGGGTCGTCGTGCGGGACCAGCGGCGAACTGGCCACAGTGCGATGGCCGTTGGCGGCAAAGTAGGCAAGAAACGACCGGCGAATCTCGTTCGGATGCATCAGATCCACAAGTGTACCAGCCGGGCCGCGGCCGTGGCTACGCCGAGGCCGGTCGCCGTGCGGCGCGTTGGCACGAGCGCGCGCGGGGGGCAACCCTGGGCGACCCTGCGCCCGCTGGCCTGGACCGAGACGGTGGAGGTCGTCGCGGCTCAACCTCGCCCCGCCGGCCGCTCGCACCTTCCGCCGA
This sequence comes from Acidobacteriota bacterium, assembly GCA_031415235.1. Lineage (GTDB taxonomy): Bacteria > Acidobacteriota > Vicinamibacteria > Vicinamibacterales > UBA2999 > CADEFD01. Next base: position 5,898 of record JANORI010000388.1, read on the forward strand.
CTCGTCCGGCATACGAACGGCGCCCGCTATTCGCCTCTCGCCCGCGTCACCCGGACTCACGGTGCGAGCGGCGCGTCACAAAGCGCTGCGGCGAGGGCTCCGATCTCGCCTCGAAGACCTCCACCGCCTCGATCCGTGGCGTGCCGGACGCAGGGCTGCCCTGGCTGCGCCAACGGCGCGGGAGGTGGCACGGCGTCTCCGTGAGGCGAACTCCGAGGACCGGCCGCGTTGGCGGTCCCCCGTGGTTTCGGGCGCAGTTCACTCCGCGGCAGGACGTCCCGGCAGGCCGGACCGAGGGTGAGCCGAAGGGAGATGCCGTGCCGCCTTCCGCGCTATTCGGCACGTCCAGCCGTCCTTAGTCGTCGTCGTCGGCGGCCTTCGCGCCGCGCTTCCGCAGACGCTTGAACACGGTTCCGGCGTCGAAGCCCTGGCGCACCAGGGCGCCGACGACGCGCCGCGTGGCGGCCTGATCGAGTGCGCCGGCCGTCACCTTGCGCAGCTTGATCTCGAGCGCGCGGTCGAGGAGCGCGTCGACGTCGACGTCGGCGAGGGTGGCGGTCATGGCCGCGTCACTGGCGGCGTCGGGCAAGCCGAGGGCGCGGAGCTTCTGACGCGTGCGAGCCGGTCCGCGGCCCCTGATCACGGTCTCTAGCCGGGCGGCGGCCAGCGCCATTCGCCGTTCGTCGAGCACGCCGGTGGCGGTCAGTCGCGCGATCGTCTCGTCGATGTCCGGTGCCGCCACGCCACGCCGGCTGAGGCGCTGACGCACCTGGCGGGCGGACAGCTCGCGCGCCCCGAGCCAGCCAAGTGCCAGTCCGTGCGGATCGGCCGGCGGCTCGGGCGGTCCGCTGCGATCAGCCGCCGAAGCGCGTGATCTCTGGCGCACCGGCGGGTTCCTTCGGGGTAGACGCGCGGGCGAACAATGAGCCGGCCATCTGGTCGCGCGAGAGCTCGGCGGTCGTGGAGATGCCCTGCACCTTGAGTTTGAACTCGTCGACGTTCGAGGCC
>JANORI010000389.1:0-5851 GCA_031415235.1 Acidobacteriota bacterium
CCGGCGGCTCTCCTCGGGCGTTGCGGCGTCGATGAGTGCGTCCCAGCGGCCGAACCAGCGCGGGTCGCTCCAGTTGGCGTAGTTGGTGCCCGAGTCCACCCGCGCGATGTCGTTCATGTCGTAGATCGGGCTCCAGAGCGCGCCGCCGGTGCCCAGGAAGAACAAGGGGCCGGCGTTGCGCTGCCGGATCAGGGGGGTGTAGACGCTGGCCCATTCGAGCAGCTCGACCTTGACGCCGATGCCGACGTCCGTCAAGTACTGGCCGATGGCCTGCACCACAACGGCGTCATTCAAGTAGCGGCCGCGGCCGGCCTGCAGCGTGATCGGGAAGCGCACGCCGCCTGCGCCGCGCGGCCAGCCTGCCTCGTCCAGCAGCCGCTCGGCGGTGGCCGGCTCGAAGGGATACGGCGTCAGGCGTGGGTTGGCGTTGACCTTGTTGACGAGGCCCGTGGCCCGTTCGCACTCGACGTGCAGCAACTGTGCGCAGATGGTCGGCACATCGACGGCGTACTGCAGCGCGCGCCGCACCTTGCCGTCCTGGATGGCGCGGCCGCCGGGCGACTGGCGAAACGGCTCGGCCAGGTTGAAGCCGACATACATGCGACGGGTGCTCGTGATGGCCTGGACCGCGGCGGTCGAAGAGCCGTTGATCGCGTCGATCTGATCGGGGGCGACGTTGGTGATGATGTCCACGTTGCCGGCGATGAGCTCGGCCGACCGGGTCGAGGCCTCAGGGATGATGCGCCACACGATTCGGTCGAACGCGCCGGTCTCCCCGACCTTCTCGAGCACGATCTCCGAGCCGCGCGTCCACGACACCAGCCGGTACGGGCCCGACCCGACTGGCGAGGTCGACGCCTGGTCGAGGCTCATCGTCTCGTAGCGGTCCTTGCAGTGGATGCTGATCTCGGTCAGCAAGCCGAAGGCGATCGGGTTCTTGCGGGCGATGGTGATGCGCACGTGCAGCGGGTCGAGCGCCTCGGCCTTCTTGAAGCCGACGGACGTGAACACGAACCCGGGGGCGTTGCCGGTGAACCGGTTGGCAGGGTCGGCAATTCGGTTGAAGCTGTAGGCTGCGTCCTCGGCCGTGAGCGCCTCGCCGTCGTGACAGGTCAGGCCCTCGCGCAAGGTGTAGGTGTAGGCGAGTCCATCGTCCGAGATCGCCATCTCGTGAGCCAACGCCGGCAGGTGCTTGCCGTTGGCATCCAGCTCGAACAGCGAGTCGAAGATGTGCTGCGCGATATTCATGTTGTCGCGGCTGGAGATATTGGCTGGCTCGAACGTCGTGATGTCGGCGCTCAGGCCGACGACGACCGTGCTCGTCGTGGCGCGCGGCCCCGACCGCATCACCATCAGCGCCCCGCCAACGAGCACGAGGGCCGCGCCCACAGCGACGACGTACCGCAGATTCTTCATCGAATCGTCCTTTCGTCCAGCAACGCGCGCGGGTCGACGGCCTGGCCGGTGGCCGAAGACTGGATGCAGGCCTCGACCATGCGCAGCGACTTCACATGGTCGGTGGCCGGGCACGGCAGCGGACCGTGGCCCTGAAGGTGGGCGACGAACTCGGCCAGCAACGCCGCCGCGTCATCCAGCCACGGCTCCTGGGCGGGCAGGGTCACCGGCGTGAGCTCCGCGTCGTCGCGGCGCGCGTAGCCAAGTGCGCCAAACATGTCGGCCTGCACCACGATGCCGTGCCGGCACTCGGTGCGCCAGTTGAAGCCCAGGCGTTGCCAATTGCCGGCCCACGTGCCCTGGTAGGTCACCTGGATGCCGCGCGTGAACGTGATGAGCGCCGCGACGTTGGCGTCGCCGCGATACATCGACCACGAGGGGTTGAAGGTGCGGGCCGCAATGGCGATCGGCTCGGCGTCGTAGACAAAGCGCATCAGATCGAAATGGTGGATCGACTGCTCCCACAACATCGGCTGATCCATCGTCAGCGGGTATTTGTTGAGATGCGGCAGTTGCCCGTCGCGCCACCGCTCGTAGGTGAAGTGGCCGAACTCCGGCGGGCCCAGCTGCTCCGACGTCACGAGTGCCTTGAGGGCCTGCGTCACGGCGAGGTAGCGGAAGTTGAGCCCGACGGCCAGCGACACGCCGGCTGAGGCCGCCCGCGCGACATGGGCTTCGGCTGCCGCCACGCTGTCTGCGAGCGGTTTCTCGGCGAGGATGGCCAGACCTGCGTCGCAGGCCGCGGCGACCTGATCCTCGCGTCCGCGCGGAGGCGTGCTCAGGATCACCGCGTCGGCCCCGGCCCGCGCGGTTACGTCTGCGAGGGTCGCTCCGGCAATCGCGCCGGGTGTCTCGGCCAGCGCCGCGGACACGGCCTCGGATCGCGTGTCGACCAGGCCGACGATCCGGCAGGCGGGATGCGCCGTGATCACGCGTCGCCAGATGCGCGCGCGTGCGCCGAGGCCCACGAGAATGACGCGCACGTCGCTCATGCCGTCTCCTCGGTCGCCAGTTGCGCCAGCGCGGTTGCCGGGTCCGTCCATCGCAGGTCGCCCAGGCCCGTCACATCCGTGGCCCGCATTGGCGGCTTCACGGCCGCTGTGGCCGGCTCGAAGGCGCAGACGGCGCCGTCGAAGTGGCTGGCGATGCGCGCCGCCATGGCGCTGTCCCGTACCACAAACGGGCTGCAGAGATGCACCGGGCGGCCCGCCGGTGGGCGTGCGACCAGCCGAGCCAAGGCCGGCGCGAGGTCGGGCGTAAACGTCCAGTCGCGCACCGGGTCGTCGAACCGCACCGCGAGCGGCCGTCCTTCGCGCGCGGCAGCCAGCCACTGGGCCACGAGCGACGTGCGCGCCCGGCTGGGGCGCGCCACCTCACGCGGGCCGTACAGATACCCGAGCCGGACGACATGCGCGGCTGCGATGCCGTCGAGCGCCGCCAGCGTTATCAGTTCGCCCGCGCGCTTCGCCACCGCATACGGCGAGCGCCCCGTGGGCAGGTCCGCGTCGGTCAACACGTCGCGTCCGTCGCCGGCGACGAAGACGCCGCTCGAACTGACGAACAGGAACGCCTCGGGCGACGTCCGGGCGGCGTACTCGAGCATCGACAGCAGCGGACGGGTGTTCGCGGCCAGATGTGCGGCGTTCGACCGTCCGTGCTCCGCGGGGTCCGTCGTGGTCGCCGCCGCGTGGACGACCAGCGCCGCGGCCGGCAGGTCGTTTGGCACGCTGCCCGAGAGATCTGCCGTCACAAGGTGCAGTCCCGCGAGCCGCGTGCGTGCGTCGTCGTCAAACGCCAGGTCCACGGCCGTGACGTGCCAGCCGAGCGCCGCGAAGCCTACGGCCAGCGCGCTGCCGACGAAGCCGCCGGCGCCGGTGATGACGACCGCTCTCGACTCACTCACGGCCGCACCTTGGCGACGCTCGCGGGGTCGAAGCTGGCCAGGGCGTGGGTGTGCTCCGAGATCAGCCGTTCAGCCAGTGCGCCGTCACGGTCCGTCAGCGCGCGCACGATCGGCGGGTGGTTGGCCGCGATGTCGACCAGGTTCACGTCGCGGTCGTTGCGCAGCGACATGATCTGATGAATGCGCAGGTAGAGCCCGGCCCACAGCTGAGCCATGAGCCGGTGGTCCGAGAGCCGGATCAGCATCCGGTGAAACGCCTCGTCGGCCGCGACCAGCGCTTCGCGGTCGCCGGCTGCCGCTGCGTGCGCCATGGCGTCGCACGGGCTCCACAAGGTGTCAACCGCGGTGCCGTACGCCAGGATGCGCCGTACGGCCGTGACCTCGAACACGGTGCGCATCTCGCACGTCTCGATGACCTCCCGCACGGTCAGCGGCTTCACGCGCTTGCCCTTGTAGGCCACCGTCTCGACCAGGCCGTCGCTCTCGAGAATCTGCACCGCCTCGCGAATTGGCGCGCGACTGACGTTCAGTTGCTCGGCCAGCGCGGTTTCCACGAGCACGGTGCCGGGACGCAGCCGGCCAGTCACGATGGCGCGGCGCAGCCGGTCGGCGATCTGCAGCTTGAGTGGCGTCTGCTCGATCGGACCGAACGCCGGTTCGACAAGCGGCGCGTGTGTGCCGGATGCCGGGAGGAACTCAGCCACGCGCGCCTCCCACGGCGGCGTCCAGTGACGGCTCGACGACGAGGGGTGGAATCGTCGCGAAGACGTCATCGTCGCTGGCTCCGCGCCACATCAGCACGGCGAAGCTCGCTTCGTTGTCGAGCACGGTGATGCCCGCATGCCACGTGCCGGCGCGGTAGATGACGCCGAGCGTCCGGGGCATCAGGAACGCGCGCGCAGAGGCCGGATCCGGTTGCCCGGCGGCGTCGGACGCCATCACAGTCACCACGTAGCGGGTGACCTGCAGCGGTACGAACGCCTGTGCGGCGTGTGGGTGTCGTTCGACCTGGTCGAGCGTCAGGGGCAGCGCGGATGCCGCAACGCGATTGGTATGGAACTGCGGCGACAACCCGTGAACGGGCGGCAGCCACTCGTTGTACGCGCGGCGCTCTCCGACGTGTGCGGGCACGTCGATGAACGTGCCAAACGGCGCGAAGGCAGCCGCGTCAGGCGTGCCAGCGGTCAGGTGCATGGCGGCACCTTTGGTGGCGGCACGTGGGCGCGGAAGTGAGCGGCGAGATCGGCGCGGCGGCAGATCCAGACATCGCCGCGGTCCTGGATGTGTTCCATGAACACCCGCAGTCCGCCGATGCGGCCCGGCTGACCCAGTATCCGCGCATGCATGCCAACCGACATCATTCGGGCGTGGGTGCCGTCGGCCAGCAACTCCTTGGCGCTGTCGATCAGGAACTCTCCAAACGCCCGTGCGGTCACGAGCGGTCCGCCGACCAGCTTGGCATCGTTGGTGGCCAACGAATACGGCACCACCAGATGCGCGCGGCCGTCGACGGCAACCCAGTACGGCAGGTCGTCGTTATAGGCGTCGCTGTCGTACTCGAACATGCTCTCGGCGCCGAGATCGCGTATGCCCTGCGGCACCCGCGCCTGCGCCACTTCGGTGAGCACGGCGTCCGACCTTCCATCGCCGTCGTCGATCGAGTACTCGGAGCCCTCTTCGTAGTTCAGGACGAAGTTCACCGCCAGGCGCGCGCCGCCCGGCCAGCGCAGATCTGGCGCAGCGTCGCCGTAGCCGACGAAATCTCGCGCGCTCGTCATTCCCACAGCCTAGACTCCCGCGGTGGCGGCGGTGACCCGGCGTCTCTCGACGTCGAGATTCCACCCCAACGTGCACAATCCGCACGTTGGGGACCCCGGGGCCGAGGCCAGCACGCCGAGGACCTCGCGACCGAGTACGACCTCGCGTCGGGCGTGCGCCAGCCGAGCGCGAGGCGTCGAGAGATGCCGGGTTGCCGCAGCCATCGCGACGGGCTAGTCCCGCGTCCCTTCCACCTTGCAGTAGAAGCAGCACCATTCGCCAGTCGTGACGTTGGGCAGCGCGCGCAGCCCGAAGATCATGCCGTCGGCCGGGGCCGCAAGCTCGGCGAGCGTGTCGCCGAAGATGTTGACGATGCGGGCAATCGGATCGCCCTGCTTCATCATCGTGAGGAAGCCGACGCCTGGCGCAGGCAGGAACAGGCCCGAGGCCGCGGCCAGCAGCGCCTCTTGCTGCCCCTTGTAGCGCGGCGACGGATACGTCGCGACGCCGGGATACATCGTGTAGTGCCGCAGGATGTTCAGCATCGCATTCGCCAGTTCACGCCCGACCCGTGCGAACTCCGTCGGCGACGTGGCCGACCGCCCGCCGAGTTCCACCGTGATCCCCACCTTGCCCATGTCCTTCATGTGGGCCATCGGGCTGCCCTTCGGGTTGAACGACGACATGATGCACCCCCAGCCGGGGCCCATCGCCGTCGCCAGTTCCACCGACGCC
>JANORI010000390.1:0-2619 GCA_031415235.1 Acidobacteriota bacterium
CTTGCGTTGCTGCGCGCCGGCGGCAGCGACCATCCGATGACGCTGCTGAAGCAGGCCGGGGTGGATCTGTCGCAGCCCACGGCGATCCGCGCGCTGGTGCAGCGCTTCGACGGCTTGGTCGACCGCCTCGAACAGGCTCTCGCCGGATAACGCCCGGCGTCAGCCGCGCAGCACCGTGGCCGGGTCGGCGCGAAGCGCGCGTCGCGCCGGAGCTGCCGCAGCCGCGGCGCCGAGCAGGAGCACCGCAGGAACCAGGAGGTAGGTTGTGGGATCGTAGGCGGTCACGCCCACCAGCACGCTCCTGGTGGCGGTGCCGGCGGCCCATGGGCGGTAGATTCCGAGCGTCTATACGCGTGGAGCACAGAGACGGCGACCGGCGTCAATTGGTTGGAGCAGGGTGTTGACAAGCGCAGTCCCAGCATGTATCTTTTAATCCGGATTTACGGATGAATGCTGTCTTGAACCCCCTCGTCGCCAACTTGCCAGGCATTCCCAGGTTGCTGGAGCACATGACCGCGCTGTCAGACGTCGTGCGGTGCCGGGCGTTGCTGCTGCTCGAGCGGCACGAGCTGACCGTCACCGAACTGTGCGCCGTGTTGCAGTTGCCGCAGTCCACGGTGAGCCGGCACCTGAAGACCCTGGCGGATGGGGACTGGGTGACCTCGCGCCGCGACGGCACGTCGCGCTACTACGGCCTGGCCGCCACGCTCGATGCCTCGGCCGCGCGGTTGTGGCCCCTCATCCGCGAGCAGGCCAGTGGCAGCGCCGCGGCGGAGCAGGACGCGCGGCGCGCCGAAGGGGTGCTCAACGAGCGCCGCTCCAAGTCGCAGCAGTTCTTTTCCTCGGCGTCGAGTCAGTGGGATCGGCTGCGCACCGAGCTCTTCGGCCAGCACTTCCAGCACGACACCGTACTCGCGATGCTCGACCCACGCCTGCGCGTGGGCGACCTCGGGTGCGGGACCGGCCAGTTCAGCGCCCTGGTCGCGCCCTACGTCACGCAGGTCGTGGCGGTCGATGCCTCGGCCGAGATGCTGACGGCCGCTCGCGGCACGCTCGCCGCCTGCGCCAACGTGGACGTGCGGCGCGGGGCCCTCGAAGCGCTGCCCCTCGATGACGCGCAGCTCGACCTGGCGGTGCTGGCGCTCGTGCTGCATCACCTGCCGGATCCCGCCCGAGCCTTGAGCGAAGCCGCGCGGGTGCTGGCCCCAGGGGGCCGCGTGCTGGTCGTGGACATGCTGCCCCACGACCGGGTCGAGTACCAGCAGCACATGGGCCATGTGTGGCTCGGCTTCGCCGAGGCGCAGATGCGCAAGTGGCTCGACGCCGCCGACTTCACGGCGGTGCACTTCGACGAACTCACGACCGACGCGGCGGCGAAGGGCCCGGCGCTCTTTCGCGCGGTGGCGACGAAACGCAGCTACTAGACAGCTTCCCAACTCCGGCGCGCGAGCGCGCGCCACGACCACGACCACGACCACGACCACGAGTATCAAGGAGATCGAGATGGCAACGGCAACGCAGACACACGCATTCGAACTGGCCGCCAAGGCCGGACGTGAACCCTACAAGGTGAAGGACCTGTCGCTCGCCGAGTTCGGCCGGCAGGAAATTCGCCTGGCCGAGCACGAGATGCCGGGCCTGATGACGCTGCGCAAGCAGTACGGCGCGGCCAAGCCGCTGGCCGGCGCGCAGATCATGGGCTCGCTGCACATGACCGTGCAGACGGCGGTGCTGATCGAGACGCTCACCGAACTGGGCGCCGATGTGCGCTGGGTGAGCTGCAACATCTTCTCGACGCAGGATCACGCGGCCGCGGCCGTGGTGGTGGGCCGTCCCGACTCGGGCGGCACGGTCGCCAAGCCGATGGGCGTGCCGGTCTTTGCGTGGAAGGGCGAGACGCTCCCCGAATACTGGTGGTGCACGGTCGAATCGCTCGTGTGGCCCGATGGCTCGGGCCCGTCGCTCATCGTCGATGACGGCGGCGACGCGACGCTGTTCGTGCACAAGGCCAAGGAGTACGAGTACTCTGGCGTTATTCCGTCGTTCAAACCCGAGAGCGATCCGGAAGAGTGGGGTGTCATCCTCGACACGCTGCGACGTGAACTGAAGGCGCGTCCCGGCGTGTGGACGTCGATTGCCGATGGCATCAAGGGCGTGAGCGAAGAGACCACGACCGGCGTGCACCGGCTGTACGAGATGACGGCGGCCAACACGCTGCTCTTCCCGGCCATCAACGTGAACGACTCGGCCACCAAGAGCAAGTTCGACAATCTCTACGGCTGCCGCCACTCGCTCATCGACGGCCTCAATCGCGCCAGCGACGTGATGCTGTCGGCGAAGGTGGCGGTGGTGTTCGGCTACGGCGACGTGGGCAAGGGCTGCGCCCAGGCGCTCAAGGGCCAGGGCGCCCGCGTGATCGTGACCGAGATCGATCCGATCTGCGCGCTGCAGGCGGCGATGGAAGGCTATCAGGTGACGACGCTCGACGAGGTGATCGCCACGGCCGACATCTTCATCACGGCCACGGGCAACAAGAACATCCTCACGGTCGAACACATGATGCAGATGAAGGACAAAGCGATCATCGGCAACATCGGCCACTTCGACAACGAGATCGAC
>JANORI010000391.1:0-9868 GCA_031415235.1 Acidobacteriota bacterium
CGCGCCACGGCGGGCTACGTGCTCGACTTCGTGGACGCCTATTGGGGCAGCTGGCACTTCTGGGCTTTCAACGTGGCCGACGCGGCGATCTCGGTTGGCGTGGCCTTCATGCTCCTCGACGTAGTGCTCGATTTCCTGGGATACCGACGTGCACCCAATCCTGCTTGAGGCCGGCCCGGTCACCATCTACTCGTACGGCGTTCTGCTGGCCGCCGCCTACCTGATCGGTCTGTGGTACGGCGTGCGCCGCGCCAATCAGGCGGGCCTCGACGGCAACAAAGTGATGGACCTGGGCATCTGGGTCATCATCGCCGCACTCGTCGGTGCCAAGGGCCTGCTCTTCGTGGTGGACTTCAACCACTTCACGAGCAGCCGCGAGGAGTTCTTCTCGCTGTTGCGGTCGGGTGGCGTGTTCTACGGCGGACTCATTGCCGCGTCGCTCACCTGCATCTACCAGCTCCGCAAACACAAGCTGCCGCTCTGGCAGTCGGGCGATCTCTTCGCGCCGGGCATCGCGCTCGGCTACATGGTGGGCCGGCTCGGGTGCCTGGCGGCGGGCTGCTGCTACGGGAAGCCCACCCAGGTGGCCTGGGCCGTGACCTTCACCGATCCGGCGGCGGCAATGAACGTGGGCACCCCGCTGGGCGTGCCGCTGCACCCTACGCAGCTCTACGAATCGCTAGCGGGCCTGGTGATTTTCGTGACGCTGCTCGTCATCGAACGGCGGGGCAAGCCCTACCCGGGCCGGACTTTCTGGCAGTTCGTGATGATGTACGCGGTGTCGCGCTTCATCATCGAGTTCTTCCGCGGCGACGACCGGGGCATGGTGTCGATGTTCTCGACCTCGCAGCTGATCTCGCTCGGACTGGCCCCGCTCAGCCTCCTGATGCTGTGGTGGCTGGCCGGTCGCGCCACCGCCGCCGTTGAGGCGCCGTCGCAGAAGAAGCGCCGGGCGCTGTAGCTAGACAGCCAGCATGAACCAGCTCACGTTCGAGGTCTCGACCGACCACCACGGGCTTCGGCTCGACAAGTTCCTCGCAGGTGAAGTGGCCAACGCCTCGCGGGCGCAGCTGCAGCGGCTCATCGAAGACGGCCGCGTCACCGTGGCCCGCGTGCCGGCGCCCAAGGCCAACACGCAGGTGCGTGAGGGCGACCGGATCACGCTCGACGTGCCAGACGTGGCGCCGTCCACGCTCGTGCCCGAGGATCTGCCCCTGCCGATTCTCTACGACGATGCCGACCTGGTCGTGGTCAACAAGCCGGCCGGCCTCGTGGTGCACCCCGGCGCCGGCCATGCCACCGGCACCCTGGTGCACGCGCTGCTGCATCACGTGAAAGACCTCAGCGGCATCGGCGGCGAGGCCCGTCCCGGCATCGTGCACCGTCTCGACAAAGGCACGTCTGGCGTCATGGTCGTGGCCAAGAACGACGCCACCCACCAGGAGCTGGCGCGCCAGTTCCACGACCGGGAAGTGGAAAAAGAGTACGTGGCGCTCGTGTGGGGCACGGTGCACAACCGCAAGCGCATCGACCTGCCGCTCGGGCGCGACCCGGTGCACCGCGAGAGGATCTCGACACGGGCGCGCCGATCGCGTGAGGCCGTCACGCGTATCACGTGGGCCCGCCAGTTGCCGGGCGTCACGCTGATTCGCGTGGCCATCGCCACCGGCCGCACCCACCAGATCCGCGTGCACCTGAGCGCCATCGGGCACGCCATCATCGGCGATGCGGTCTACGGGGGCGTGCACAAGCGCGTGGCGCACGACGTGCGCGCGGTGCAGCGGCTCACCCGGCCATTCCTGCACGCCGAGCGGCTGGCCTTCACGCATCCCACCACGAAAGAGCGCGTGGCCTTCGAGGCGCCGCTGCCCGACGACCTGCTCTCGGTACTCGAAGACATCACGCCGGCCGACAAACGGTCGGGCGTACTCGCGGAACCCGCACATGTCCCAGCCGCCTACCCCGACGACGATCGTTCATGAACGCCGCGAGATCTATCGCGGCCGGGTGTTCACGCTTTTTGCCGATCGCGTGACGCTGCCCTCAGGGCACACGTCGGTGATGGACGTCGTGCGCCATCCCGGCTCGGTGGTGCTGTTGCCGATGCCCGCCGCAGACCAGCTGGTGCTGATCCGTCAGTACCGCTACTCGGTCGATCGATTCATCTGGGAACTGGCCGCCGGTACGCTGGAAACCGGCGAAGATCCGCTGGCGGGAGCGCGTCGTGAGTGCGAGGAAGAGATTGGACTGGTCCCCGGCCGTCTGGAACACCTGGGCGCGCTGCTGCCCACGCCCGGGTTCTGCGACGAGCTGATGACGTTCTACCGCTGCACCGAGTTGGCCGCGCCGGCGCCCGACTCGACCGCCCGCAAGGACGAGGACGAAGTGATTGAACCGCGAACGTTCTCACTCGACGAAGTCCGCCACATGATCGCCAGCGGCGAGATCGTCGACATGAAGACGGTGGCCGGCGTGGCCATGCTCCGCTCGTGTCCCGAATCAGAAATTCGGTGACGAATGTTCCTGGCGCGGCGCCCGGATCGCAAGGCGCGAAGAGTGAGCATATTGGCCAATATGTGATCGACGAGCAACGCGGCGAGGCGGGATGCCCCGCCTGGAACATGTCAGCGAACTTCTGATTCGGGACACTGGCGCGTCAGGCCCTGGCTGCCTCTTCCACTGTGGCACAGTGAATGGCCACGGTATCCTCGAATCGATGCGCGTATCCGCCCGCCAGCAGCACCACGATCGGCACGCCTGCATCGCCGGCCGCCTCGAAGACGAGCCGGTCACGCCGGCGCAGGCCGTCGCGGGTCAGCGCCAGCCCCCCCAGTTGGTCGTCGGCGTAGGGATCGGCGCCCGCCAGGTACACGATCACGTCGGGCAGCGACTCGAGCGTCCGCGCAAGGGCACGTTCGAGCAGGCCCAGGTACTCGCCGTCGCCTGTGCCCCGCGCCAGGCCGAGGTCGAGCGAACCGCGTGGCTTCGTGTAGGGGTAGTTCTCCTCTTCGTGCAGGGACAGCGTGAACACGCGCGGGTCTCCCGCGAAGATCGACGCCGTGCCGTTGCCCTGATGTACGTCGAGATCCACGACGGCCGCGCGGCCCGCGAGACGCTCATGGAAGGCGACCCGAATCGCCACCGCGACGTCGTTGAACAGGCAGAATCCTTCACCGTGGCCGGCAAAAGCGTGGTGGAAGCCACCGCCCAGATGCACCACCGTGCGGTCGGTGCCGTCGAGTGCGAGGCGGGCGGCCACGATGGTGCCACCGGTCATCAGGCGGAAACCCTCGACGATGGCGGGCGAGCAGGGAATCTCGAGCCGGGCGACTGCATCGGCGCTCGAGAAACCGGTGCGCAGTGCCTCGAGGTAGACCGACGTGTGCACCAACGCCAGGTCGTGCCACGTGGCGTCGTGGGGCTCGACCCACGCGTCCGGTCTCACAGTGCCCTCCTGCACAAGGCGTTCGGCGACGGCGTGGTACTTCGCCGTCGGGAACACGTGCACGCCGAAGTCGAGGTGGTATCTCGGCGAGTAGACGACGCGCACGCGAGGAGCTTATTGCATTCCGGGCTGCACCCGACGACTGGTGCGCTTGCCGGCGGGCAACCGCACTGGCAAGAGCGCCAGCAACAACACCTCGTCAATCGTGCCGACCAGATGGATGGTCAGGCCGGCCAGCAGATCCTCGTCGAGGTCCTCTTTGACGTTCTTCTCGTTCTGCCGAGGCAGGATGAGCTCGCGCACGCCTGCCCGCTTGGCGGCGAGCACCTTCTCTTTGATGCCGCCCACCGGCAGCACTTTGCCCGACAGCGTGATCTCGCCGGTCATCGCCACGTCGCCGCGCACGGGACGCCGCGTCAACTCGGACACGAGGGCGGTCGCCATCGTGACGCCCGCCGACGGCCCGTCCTTGGGAATCGCCCCCGACGGCACATGCACGTGAATTTCGGACGACTTGAAGAAGTCGGGGTCGATGCTCCACTGCGCGGCGTGGGCCCGCACCCACGACAGGGCCGCGCGCGCCGATTCCTTCATGACGTCGCCCAGCTGTCCGGTCAGCGTCAGCGACGCGGTGCCGCTCATGCGCGACGCCTCGATGAACAGCACCTCGCCGCCGACGGGCGTCCACGCCAGGCCAATCGCCACGCCCGGCCGCTTGGTGCGCTCGGCGATCTCTTCGTCCATGTACTTCGGCGCACCGAGCAGTTCCTGCACGATGGCCGGTGTGACCTTCACGCGGTCGGTCTGGCCATCGGCTCGGCGCCGCGCCACCTTGCGGCAAATGGCGCCAATCTCGCGCTCGAGGTTGCGCACGCCCGATTCCCGGGTGTAGCCGCGAATGAGCGTGCGCAGGCCGGCGTCGGAGAACGCGAGCTGACGCGCGGTGAGCCCGTGGTTCGGCACCTGCTTGCCGACCAGGTGCCCCCGGGCGATCGCCAGCTTTTCCTCCTCGGTGTAACCCGGCAGCTCGAGCACTTCCATGCGGTCGCGCAGCGCAGGCGGAATCGGATCGAGCACGTTGGCGGTCGTGATGAAGAGCACGTCCGACAAATCGAACGGCACGTCGAGGTAGTGGTCGCGGAACGTGGAGTTCTGTTCCGGATCCAGCACTTCCAGTAGGGCCGACGCCGGATCGCCTCGGAAATCGGACCCGAGCTTGTCGATCTCGTCGAGGATGAATACCGGGTTGCGCGATTCCGCCCGGCGAAGCCCCTGGATGACCTGGCCCGGCAGCGCGCCAATGTAGGTACGACGATGGCCGCGGATCTCGGCCTCGTCGCGCATCCCGCCAAGCGACACCCGCACGAACTTGCGGCCGAGCGACTGTGCGATCGACCGAGCCAGTGACGTCTTGCCCACGCCGGGCGGCCCGACGAAACACAGGATCGGCCCCTTCAGGGCGGGATTGAGCTTACGGACCGCGAGGTACTCGAGGATGCGCTCCTTGGCGCGTTCGAGGCCCGCGTGCTCGGTGTCGAGCACGGCGCGTGTCTTCGGCAGGTCGATCACTTCCTCGGTGCGCTTGGCCCAGGGCAACGCCACCATCCAGTCGAGGTAGGTACGCGACACCGTGTACTCGGCCGCCGACGGCGGCATCTTGGAGAGCCGATCGAGCTCGCGCAGGGCTTCCTTCTTCACGGTGTCGGGCAGGCCCACCGTCTCGATCTTCTGGCGCAGCTCCTCGATTTCCTTCGACTGGTCGTCGCCTTCCCCGAGTTCGCGCTGGATCGCCTTCAGCTGCTCGCGCAGAAAATAGTCGCGCTGGTTCTTGCCGACCTCCGACTGGACCTGCGACTGGATCTTCGACCCAAGCTCGAGGACCTCGAGTTCCTTGATGAGCAGCCGGTTCAGATGGTCGAGCCGCCCGCGCACGTCGACGGTCTCGAGCACTTCCTGCTTGGTGGCCGTAGAGAGAGTCCCGAGGCTCGACGCGATGAAGTCGGCCGCGCGGCCCGGCTCGGTGATGTTCGAGGCCAGCGTCTGCAGGTCGTCGGACATCAGCGGCGAGAGCGACACGATCTGCTGAAAGTTGGCCTTGATGTTCCGCTGTAGCGCGTCGATCTCGAGCCGGTCGGCGTCCAGCAGTTCGTCTCGCGCCTCACTCACGTTGGCGAGCAGATACGGGCGGCTGGCGATGAGGCCATCGAACCGCACCCGCGCCAGACCTTGCACGATGATGCGCAGGCTGCCGTCAGGCAGCTTGAACATCTTGTGGATGTGGCTGGCGGTGCCGATGGCATTCAGGTCGTCCTGGCGCGGGTCTTCTTCGGACGCCTCGCGCTGGGTGAACACCGCAATCATGCGCCCAGCCGCTACGGCCTCGTCGATGAGACGCACGGAGCTCTCGCGGGCGACGGCCAGGGGCATGAACGAGTTGGGGAAGAGGACCGTGTCACGCAGCGGCAGCACCGGCAGTTCCGCCGGCACGTGGAAGGGCTGCTCCGTAGACGGTTCATCCCCGTCGAACTGGGTATCCTGATCGCTCATGGCGATCCCTCCGGAAAATGTGCGCGCGTGGAAGTGCCCGAGAACCCGGGCCAATGTGGGACGCAGGCCCCGCACGGGGCGGGGCCTGCTCGTCGGTTGGTGCCGGTTCTAACGCTGCATGTCGAAGAAGCTCGACGAGCCGCGCCGCGACATTGTACGCTCGCGCTGAATCGCCGTCTCACGCTCTTCTTCGCAATCCTTGCAACGCACCGCGAACGGCAGGGCGCGCAGGCGAGCTTCGGCGATTTCGTCGCCGCACTCGTAGCAGTGTCCGTAGCGCCCTTCGTCGAGGCGCGCGAGCGCCTCGTTGATCTTGTTGAGCGTCTCGGCCTTCATCTGGATGAGCGCGAACTCGATATCCTCCTGGATGTCGACTTCGGCAGTTTCTCCAGGGTCTTGGCTCTCGTGGGGCCGGTCAGCGCCATCGGCGCGAACACCACGGATCCTGCCCTGCACTTCCTGCAGGATGACGCGGCGGCGCTCATCGAGCATGGTCTTGAGCTCGTCGTAACGCGTGCTCGGGTCGAGTTCCGCGGTCGCCACTTTCTTCTTCGCTGCCTTGGCCATGACTTCAGCCGCTCCTTCCGTGTCCTCTGGTGGAGAGGACTTCGTGATGTCCTTCACAACATGCAATCGTCGTACCTGGCTAGACGGGTCCGTCTAACCATTTTCTACGCCGCCTTGGACCAACGAAAAATACGGATGTTCGGCATATTCAAGCGACGCGAGCCGGGCGATACATGCCGTCCGTTCGAGATTTTCTCTGTTGATTTGTATAGTTAAATTATTGTAAATAAACAACTTAACTAGCATATCCGATGCGCATTCCAGGCGTTTCGAACGGTGTTCAATCGATTAGACGCCGCAGGAACCGTTCGGGTTCTATGGAGCAGGGTGTCCACATCAGGCGACGGAAGTCCGACAGCCGACGCCAAGCCTGTGGCAATAATTACACATCGATTGTGGCTCAGAGACCACAACTGTCTGGGCAGGATGATGCCGGCTGCCTTGCGGCTGGCCGTTTCGAGGGTGGTGCGAGGGCACCGGCGGCATCCGCCCCGACGACGTCTACGGGACGGGCAGCGCCCCACCCTCTGCACGAGGACGCGCAGGGTGCCATCGTATTGACGTTTCCCCGTGGTGGCGGGATGCTCACGCCGCTCCTCGCCTGATGGCGCCGCCAGACGGCGGAAATCCGCTGTTCGAAGGCTCGACAGGCCCGTGTGGCGCGACGCTCGCGCCCCACGTGCAGGTCACCGCGATTGCCTGGCAGCGTGGCCGCAATGAGTGCCGTTCCAAGGGCCGGGCGGGTGGATCCCAAGGGCGATGGCATGGTAGTCTTAGCGTTTGTCACTGTGACGTCTTCACGTCGCTAGTACGTAGCAAGCAAGAAGGTATGTGTCATGGCGAGACGCTGTGAAATCTGCGACAAGGGTCCGGTTGTCGGACGCACGATCTCTCACGCCCACAACGTCGGTCCCCGTCGGTTCGAAGTGAATCTGCAGACCGTGCGGGCGCTGGTGAACGGCGCCACGAAGCGAATCCGCGTCTGCACGCGCTGCATCCGTTCGAAGAAGGTCGTCAAGGCCGCCTAGCCATGCCTGACCGCCGAAGCCCCAGCGAAGGCGGTCGCCGCGCCATCAGCTCCTCGAAGGGAGCCCCCGCCATCGGCCCCTATTCCTCCGCGCTCGCGGTGGGGGCACTCATGTTTCTGTCGGGTCAGATCCCCCTGGGCCCCGACGGCGTGGTCGTGGCCGGCGGGATTCGGGAGCAGACCGCGCAAGTGCTCGAGAACATGCGCGCGCTGCTGACTGAAGCGGGCACGGACTTTTCGAAGGTGGCCAAGACCACCATCTATCTGGCCGACATGGCCGACTTCGCGGTGGTCAACGAGTTGTACGCCACATGCTTCACGGCACCGTACCCCGCGCGAGCCACGGTGCAGGTGGCCAGGCTGCCACGCGACGTGCGGATCGAAATCGACGCCATCGTCGTGCTCGACTGAACCCTTCGCCGCCCCGCCTGCTCTGCTCGTCCCCGTCCGGGCCTCGTCTAGTCCCTAGCGGATCATTGCACGCTCGACGTCGTGCACCCCTTCCACCTTGCGCAGTGACTTGATCACCTTCTCGAGGTGCTTCATGTCCTTGATCTCGACGGTGACGTCGATGCGGGCATGGGCGTCGGCGTCCGTCGTCGCCTCCAGGTTCAGGATGTTCGTGTTGATGCCGGCGATGCTCGCGCTGAGCTCCGCCAGCATGCCTTTCCGATCCTCGACCTGCATGGTGAGCCGTACCGTGTAGGGCGCGGGATCGCCCCCCGTGTCCCATTCGACATCGATCCGGCGCTGCGGGTCGTACAGCAGGTTGATCACATTGGGACACGCCGCGGCGTGTACCGATACACCCTTGCCGCGGGTGATGTAGCCCACGATCTTCTCCCCGCGGATGGGATTGCAGCACCGCGCGCGGGCCACCATCAGGTCGTCGGCGCCGCTCACCGTGATGCGATCGGCGGCAGCGCTCGCCGGCCGCAGCACGCGCTTCATCGCGGATACGACTGGATGGTCCGGCGACTTTTCCTTCAGCTGCCCCCCAGGCAGGAGGGCGTCGAGGACCTGGCGCGCCGACAGCTTGCCGTAGCCCAGCTGCACGAGCAGGTCGTCCACCTTGCCCAGACCGAGCGCCGTGCGACGGGCCGCAGGCTGTCTTCCTCGAGCATCGCCTTGCCGATCTCGAAGCGCTTCGCTTCCTTCTCGAGCAGCTTCCGGCCCACCTCGATGGCGCGCGCGTTCTCTTCAATCTGGATGAACTGCCGGATCTTCGTGCGGGCGCGCGAGGTCTTCACGAAGCTCAGCCAGTCGCGGCTCGGCGCATGCCCAGCGGTGTTCATGATCTCGACGATGTCGCCGTTCTTCAGCTTCGAGCGCAGCGGCACCATGCGTCCGTTGACCCGGGCGCCCACACAGCGATGGCCCACGTCGGTGTGCACGGCGTAGGCGAAATCGATGGGCGTCGCGCCGTCTGGCAGCACCTTGACCTGCCCTCGCGGCGTGAAGGCGTACACCTCTTCCCGGTAGAGGTCGATCTTCAGGTGATTCAGGAACTCCTGCGAGTCGCGTACTTCCTGATGCGTCTCGAGCAACTGGCGCATCCACTGGAAGTACTGCTCGTCGCGGCCCGCGCCAACGCGCCCCTCCTTGTATTTCCAGTGCGCCGCAATCCCTTCCTCAGCCCGGCGGTGCATGTCGGCGGTGCGAATCTGCACCTCGAACGGCACGCCACGATCGGAGATCACCGAGGTGTGCAGCGACTGGTAGCCGTTGGGCCGCGCCATCGCGATGAAGTCCTTGATGCGCCCAGGCACCGGCGACCACGCCTGGTGGATGATGCCGAGCGCGGCGTAGCAGTCCTTCACCGACGGCGTCACGATGCGGATGGCGACGAAGTCGTAGACCTGGTCGAGCTCGATCTTCTGGCGGCGCAGCTTCAGCCAGATGCTGTAGAGGCGCTTGACACGGCCATCGACGGTCACAAGCGGCACTTCGGCGGCGGCAAGCTTCTGCCTGACTTCTGACGTAAGTTGGTCGATGACGCCTTCGGTCGCCGCGCGTTTGGCCTCGACGCGCGAGCGCAGCGATTGATAGGCGGTAGGCTCGAGGTGCAGGAACGCCAGCTCTTCCAGCTCGTTCTTCAGCTTGTTCATGCCGAGCCGGTTGGCAATTGGCGCGTAGATGTCGAGCGTCTCCTGGGCGATGCGCGGCCGGCGGTCCTCGGGCATGAACTGCAGCGTGCGCATGTTGTGCAGGCGGTCGGCCAGCTTGACGAAGATGACGCGGATGTCATCGACCATCGCCAGCAGCATCTTGCGGAAATTTTC
>JANORI010000392.1:0-2092 GCA_031415235.1 Acidobacteriota bacterium
GGAATGGACGCCCCGACCCGACGCGCGCGGACCAAAGCCGGAGTGGCGCGATCGCCCGAGCGGAGACCGACCCACAGGCGAACGGCCACGCGGCGACCGCCCGTGGAGCGACCGGCCCAAGCCCGCCTGGCGCGACAAGCCCGGCGGTGGTGGTGGTGGCGACCGGGGCGGAGCACGGCCGGCGTGGACGCCACGGCCAGATTCCCGCGGGCCCAAGCCTGGATGGACGCCCCGACCCAATTCCCGTGGGCCCAAGCCCGAATGGACGCCCCGCCCCGACGCCCGCGGCCCGAAGCCCGAGTGGCGCGATCGCCCGAGCGGCGACCGACCCCCCGGTGATCGGCCCGGCGGCGACCGCCCGAGGAGCGACCGGCCCAGGCCCGGCGGCGCCGATCGGCCGTTCAGCGATCGGCCGAAGCCGGCGTGGACGCCGCGGCCCGACTCGCGCGGCCCGAAGCCGGATCGGAAGAAGCCAGGCGGCGGACGCGGCGGCGACCGGCCCTACTCCGGCCCGAAGCGGAAGCCCTAGTTCACTTCCCCCGGAGCCGGGCCACGGGCCCGTCGACGCCGTTCGGGAGCTGCTCGTTCGCCAACTGGTCGTCGTCCCGCACGTCACGCTTGAGGCGCGACAGCTCCTGCTTCATGGAGGCTGACAGCGCGTCCTGCCCAGGCTGTCCGTAGAGGTTGTGCAACTCATACGGATCCTTGGCGAGGTCGAAGAGCTCCCACTGATCCTTCTGCCAGAAGTAGATCAGCTTGTGGGTGCGAGTGCGCACGCCGTAGTGCGCCCTCGTGTTGTGGTCTCCGGGATCGTGGTAGTAGCGGTAGTACATCGACGTCCGCCAATCCGCGGGGGGACGGCCGCGAAGCACCGGAAGCAGGCTGCGGCCCTGCATCTCGGTCGACGCCGGCAGCCCGGCCACGGCGAGGAAGGTCGGCGCGAAGTCGACGTTGAGCGCCAGCACATCGCTCTTGGTGCCTGGCCTGATCGCCGCGGGCCAGCGCACCAGGAACGGCATGCGGATCGACTCTTCGTACATGAAGCGCTTGTCGAACAGCCCGTGGTCGCCCAGGAAGAAGCCCTGGTCGCTCGTGTAGACGACCAGCGTGTTCTTCGCAAGGCCTGAGCGATCGAGCAGGGCCAGCACCTGGCCGATGCTGTCGTCCACGGACTGCACGGTGGCCAGGTAGTCCTGCATGTAGCGCTGATACTTCCAGCGCACCAGCGCCTCGCCGGTCAGCGTCACTTGCTGGCCGTCCCGCTCGATCGTCACCGCGGACGGCTTCTCGCGGTACCACGCCGTCAGGTCGGTGGACGCCAGGCCCGGGGGTTGGGGCAGCTTGAGATCGCGGTTGTTCAAGTCGTCGGCGACCCGCTGCTGGTTCTCGTGGAGCGCATCGGTGCGGGTCTCGTAGCCATCCCAGAACGTGACCGGCTCGGGAATGCGCTGAGCGGCGAAGTGCGCGGCGTGTTCGCTCGTGGGCTCCCACGGCCGATGCGGCGCCTTGTGGTGCATCATCAGGAAGAACGGCTTGCCCTTCGGGCGCGTTTCGATGAACTCGAGCGCCAGGTCGGTGATGACGTTGGTGGCGTACTTGCCGCTGTAGGTCTTCTCGCCGGTGGCGGTGTAGAAGACCGGATCGTGGTACACGCCCTGCCCCGGAAGGATCTCCCAACGATCGAAGCCGACCGGGTCGCTGCCGAGATGCCACTTGCCGATCATTCCTGTGTGGTACCCGCCCGCCTGCAGCAGATGCGCCACGGTCATCTTGCCGCTGTCGAAGCGGTTGAACATCGTGACGCCATTCAGATGCGAGTACTGGCCCGTCAGGATGGCGGCCCGGCTCGGCGTGCAGATGGAGTTGGTGGCAAAGACGCTCGTGAAGAGCGCGCCTTCGCGGGCCAGCCGGTCGAGATGCGGCGTCTGGTTCACACGCGACCCGTAGGCACCGATCGCGTGCGCCGCATGGTCGTCGGTCATGATGAAGACGATGTTCGGGCGGTCGGAACGCTGCGCGCTGAGGGTGCCTGGACCGGCGCCCACGGCGAGCAGCAGGACTGCGGCGGCGGAGAATCTCGGCATCATCACCC
>JANORI010000393.1:0-21085 GCA_031415235.1 Acidobacteriota bacterium
GCCATGGGAAGTCATCGTCGAACCAGACGAACCGCGCAGGCTCCTCGTGGTCATAACAGCGTATGCTGTGGATCGGACCGAATCATGAAAGACACCTACCTGGAAGTGACGTTCCGACACGGCAAGCCGCTTGCCGCGTACTACTACCTGCCGCGGGACACGGGCCAGAAGGTGACTCGAACTCGACGAATTGAGCCCGGGCTGATCATCGATCTCACGGCGGAAGGCCAAGCCATCGGCATCGAAATCACGGCACCCTCCGCGGTGTCGCTCGACGCCCTCAATGCAGTGCTCAAAGAACTCGGGCAGGCGCCAGTGAGCGAAGCAGATCTCGCGCCGATGATCGCGGCATGAAAAGGTCTACCTAACGAAGATTTGCAGCCGACGGCGTGTGCGCTCATGCGCCGCCGCGGCTGAAATCTGCCGTTGGGCGGACGAAGATCAGGAGCAAAATACGAAGCCGCTATTGACTGGGGCAGAGCTTGAAAGCCGGGCTCGCGAACTCGGGGTAGACATCGAGGGCGATCCCCGTGTTAACAGCTCGTCCGGTCGCACTCCGCGTGCCTCAGACTACGAGCTGCAGCGCCGCGTTTTGGAGGCGGTGCGAGGAATTTGAGAATCGCGGCTCTGGGTGCTCGCCGTGATATCAGCCATTGCGTCGGCCCTCAGCGCGGCTGCGGCGATGATCGCCGTTTTGAAATAGCGGAAGTCGACGCTCAACTGCGGTTCTTCCAGTATCCCGGACGCCGTTTCAGATGAGCGATTGCCACAATCACGATCTCGGTGGGCCTGAGTCTGTAAACGACTTGGTACGGAAATCTGACCACCAACGCACGGCGGGTCTGGCCGTCGGTGGAGATCGTCGTTCCGATCTCCGGGTTGATCTCGATGCGCGAGACCGTAGCGGCAACCTCGTCGAAGAACTCAGCACCCAGACCCAAGCGCCGCGCTTCGTACCATCGCACCGCCTCGGTGAATTCGGCGGAGGCCGGCGCACTGGTGCGGATCCGACGCGTCACCGGCCGAGAATCTCTTTTTCGACCCGACGCTTCACGTCCTCCCAAGGCTCCAGCTTGACGGTTCCGGCCTCGATGGCGGCAACGCGCCGTTCAATCTCAACAGCCCACGTAGCCTCAGCATTGGGGTCCGCCGGGCCGTCAAGGCTGGCTAGAATTTCGGTGGCAACTTGGGCACGGGCGTCGAGATCAAGGCGCAAGGCATCGGCGAGAACGGCTTCAGCTCCCTTGGTCATGCCCCGATCTTACGCTCGGACTGGCCGCCCAACAAGCGCTTGCAGCCGTCGGGCCACTCGCACATGATGGCCCGCGGCTGAAGCGCGACGTTGGGCCGACGACACGGATATCAATCTGACAAAGGAGTGATCGTGAATAGGACAACCTTGGCCTTGATAGCCGTCTCATTCATTGCCGGTGCTGCTTTGGGGCCGTGGTTGGCGCCAACCGTTGAGGCCCAGTACAGGACGGCGAAGACCACGGAGCTCATCCGGACCGACCTGGGTACTTGGTGTGAGGGGAAAGAAGTCACCGTTGAGATACAGGAATATGGGCCGGGGACAAGCGGACACAACTATCATCCGGCTCATACATTCGCGTGGATGATCGAAGGCACTCAAGTGAAGACCGTGCAAGGCAAGGCACCGGTGACTGCTCGGAAAGGCGAACTTTTGTACGAAGGTGTTAGCTCTCACGTTAATCCACTGACGGTTTCTCACGCTTCTTCGAGAGGCGCGGAGGCGCGATTCTCTGATTGCTCCGGTCTCGGCCCTGAGGTGTGCGATGGCCGGCGTGTTGGGGCGTGAGGGCGAGGGCCGGCCGTCATCGGCCGGCCCCCGGTCAGTGGGCGCCTGGGTCAGGCGACTTCGGGGAGCGCGGCCTGGACGTGATCGGCGGTGGCGAGCTTGGCACGGGAGAGGGCGGCGGCCAGCAGCGTGTGATGGGCGAGGAGATTGATCTTGCGCGGGAGCCCGCCGCTCGCTTGGTAGATCGCTTCTTCGGCCGACGGATCGAAGAGCGGGACCTCGGCGCTGGCGAGGCGGAGCCGATGGGCGAGATAGCCGGCGAGCTCCTCGCGGGTGAGCGCGGCCATGTGATAGCGGACGACGATGCGCTGGGCGAGCGCCTCGTGCACCGCCATCGTGAGGCGCCGACGCAATTCGGTCTGGCCGAGCAAGAGCAGACACAGGCGTGGTTCGGCATCCATCTGATAGTTGGTGAGCAGGCGGAGATCCTCGAGGACATCGGGGCGGAGGTGATGCGCTTCGTCGACGACGAGGATGGGCCGCGTGCGCGCGTCGGCGCAGAGGCGCGAGACCTCGCCCTTGATCTGCCGGTAGAGCGCGGCGCGGGAGCGTTCGACGCTGAGGCCCATCTCCCAGGAGATGGTCTTGAAGAGGTCCATGACGTTACCCGTGGAGAGCGACACGTAGACGACGCGGTAGAGGCCGGTATGGAGCTGGGTGAGGACGCGGCGCGCGGCGCAGGTCTTGCCGCTGCCGCTGTCACCCGTGACGAGGCCGATGCCGCGCAGGTCGAGCAGGTGCGCGAGGCGGACGTCGAGCTCGCGGCTGCTGGCCGAGGGGAAGAGGTCGTCGGCCGCGATGTCTTGCCCGAAGGGATGCCGCGTGAGGGCGAAATGTTTGCGATACATGGTTAGAAATCCTCGTCAAGTGTGCGCAGCGGCAAGCCGGGCGCCGGCACGCTGGGGGTACTGGGGGTGAGGAGCTTCGTGCCGTGGTCGCGGCGGACGAAGCCATTGGCGTAGGCATCGACGCGGGTGGCGGTGCCGACGGCGCGGCCCTGGACGACGACGGTGACGCCACGCGTGAGCCGCGTGGGGTCGTAACGGAGCGTGACGGTCTGGCCGACGAGCGCGGCGTCGACTTCGAAGACGACGCTGTGGAGACTGACGGTGCGGTCGGTCTGGACCTTGCGCTTCTCTTCGAAGAGAAAGAGCGCGGTCAGATCCTGCGTGGGCAGGGTGACGTGGTGGGCGGCCCGCGCCCACGGCTCGCGGGGCGTGGCGTCCTGCAGGCCCCGGTGCGGCGTGTCGAGGTACTCGTCCTCGATCCAGGTCCAGAGGCGCTGATTGAGCGCGTCGAGGGAGCGGGTGTCGGCCTCGAGCAGCGTGGGCAGGAGCTGGAGGCGGACGGTGCGAAACCAGCGCTCGAGCTTGCCCTTCCCTTGGGGCGAAAACGGCCGGGCGTGGATGAGGGTCACGCCGAGTTTGGCGCAGACGAGCGCGAGGTGCCGGGCCCGATAGGCCGAGCCATTGTCGACGTACAGGCGCTTCGGGACTCCGCGGCGGAGCAAGGCCCGCTCAAACACGGGCAAGACGGCGGTGACCGTTTCGCTGCGCGTGAAGGCCGCGTAGGGAATCATGCGGGTGGCATCGTCGAGCAGCGCGATCAGGTACGTCTTGTGCCGGCGGCGGTCCTCGGCGTCGAGCACCGTCGGCCCGTGCATGACATCGCTCATCCAGAGCTCGTTGGCGGCGTCATAACTGAAGCGGCGCCGGTCCTTGCTCGTCGGCGCGTCGGTCGGGCGCGCCATCAGACCGTGGCGACTGAGGAGGCGATGGACGGTCGCCGGCGCGAGCGGGCGATCCGCCGGCACGCACTCCTGCGCGCGGGCGGCGCGGATAATCATCGCGACGCTGTAGGTCGGATGCGCCTCTTTGAGCGCGCAGAGCTGATCGGCGATGGCTTGCGGCAGCGCGCGGGCGTGGCCGTGATCGGCGCGGAGGCGCGGCTTGAGGCCGTCGAAGCCGGCGCGGCGATAGGCGTAGAGCCAATCGCGCAGCGTCTCGGCAGCGACATGCCGGCGCGTGGTGCCGGGGATGTCGTACTCGCGCGCGGCTTTCTCGCGCAAGCGCCTGTGGAGCGAGCGCTCGCCGACCGGTAGATGGAGCAGATCGGCGATCAGGCCGTAGCGAAACACGGCGACGGTGTCGGCGTGGGTCGTGGGATCGGGTGGCGGCATCGGTCCTCCTCGCCGCCGCAGCGCGGCGAGCCGGATCCTCACCCGTCGGGGCCGGCGCGGTCTGCCCCCAGACCGTGTGGGGCCGCGGAGGGCCGCGCCGCTCGCCGGACGGTGCGGGGGTGGAATCCGAGCGGCGTGGGGAGGGTGGTGAGCTGCGGTGCGGCGTGGGCCCGCAGCGCGACGAACGCCGACGGCGTGGCCAGCGCGCGGCGTACAGCCGCCAGCCGGGCGTCACTCGTGAAGCGGTCCGGGAGGAGCGTGACCACGGCCAGGAGCGCGCGTCGGATCGGCGTCAGGCGCCGCCGCACCCAGCGCACGGCGGAGGGCCGCGTGATGTCGGGGCGCAGGACGTCGGCCGCCGCGTCCACACTGCGCGCGGCCTCGACCGTGGCCACGACGGACTCCAGGGCCGCGAGCTCGCCGGGAAAATGGCTGGCCAGGCAGTCGGGCAGCAGACTGACGGTCTCGTGCGCCGTCGGGCAATAGTATCGCGCGATGCGCATCCCCACGGGCGTCCGGCGGCCATAGGTGCCATGGCGCACGAAGCCACACCCGCCGCGGGGATGGCGGGGGCAGGCGGCGAGACTTGCGTCACGCCAGGCCCTGCGCGCAACATAGGCCTCGCCGGAGAGCGGGCACGCGTGACGCAGCTGCACCGGCCGGGGACGCACGGGGGCAACCGTGGCGTCCCACTTCTCCTCGCCATCACCAGCGATGGCGACCGCTCTTCATATCACAGCGAGCGTGTGGCGTCCCCGTGCATGTGCATTCGGGTCGAACGACGCGGGGCAGCCCCTCCTGACGGAGGGGCGCTCGGCGGCATCCCCAGGCGTGCATCCGGGCTCCGGCGAGCGCCGCCGAGCGCCTGCAGGCTCCCTCGCGATCAGCGGGACGCTTCTCAGATTGCGCTCAGCGATCCGCTATTTCCTTGCCGGTAGAATCCGAGGAGATTGGTTGGGGGGATTACGGATTAACGTGAGAGCCAACAGAAGGTCCCATGGAAGTACATGAATCGAGGACCAACGCTCCAGCCAAGGCTTTGGTTGTTCGGATCTTGGAAAAAGGAAAACCTGCAACTACCCGCGTACCGTAGTCTTAGGCGGACTGCGGCCCAACATCGGCTTGGAGCCGTCGCGCCTGCCGTCCGTGTTAGCGTGTCACCGCGGTGCGCGGCTCAAGCCGCGCGTTAGGCCGCTAAGGGCCGAGAAAAACCAAGAGCTGAGTAGCGAAGGAGGATTACCAGTGAATCTTTTTTTCGTAATGCTGTTGGCGGGAGGCACAGCCCGGTCATTGCTGCGTGTCAGCGCACCGGAACGATTGATTTGGCGGTTCGATTGGACGTCCGATGGCCGTGCGCTTGCCGTGGCCAAAGAGCGCGGCGACACGGGTCGGAAGGAGCTCTGGCTCGTTCCCGTCACCGAGGAGCGGCCCCGCAAGCTTGACGTCGATGTGGACAATTGGCTGCTCGTCGATGGATTCCGACTGGACCGCGCCGGGAAGCAGATCGCCTTTGTCGCCGCCGCCAGCCGCCGCCGGGAATCCTGGCCTGGAAATCCGCGCGTTGGAGAACTTCCTTCCCGCGCCGACGACGGCCAAGCAGAGCGCGAAGAAATAGCGGTCGTGACGCAATCCTGACACAAGCGCACTTCGCGCCTGACACGGGACCCGTAGGGTAAGCGCGAGGCAGCGAATGGGATTCCCGCTCGAGAATCACATGCATGGGCATTACGAAATCCTCGGCCCGCTGGGCGAGGGCGGCATGGGTGTCGTCTACAAGGCGCGAGACACGCGGCTGGGCCGTCTGGTTGCCTTCAAGTTCCTGGCGGCCGGGCTACTGGGATCTTACGAAGCCCGCGATCGCTCTCTGGCCGAGGCGCGCGCGATTGCCGCACTCAACCATCCCAACATCGCGACCATCTACGAAAACCAGCTCGACATCCTCACCGCTCGGAACATCCAGGGCGCGCCGGCGCTGGTAATCGAGATCCTGTCTCCTTCCACGCCGAAGCGCGACCAGGGCATCAAGCGCCGGCTCTACGAGCGGTGCGGCGTGCGGGCGTACTGGGTGGTGGATTCCGCAACGGCCAGCGTGACGATCTCGAGGCGCCACCCCGATGGGTCGTTCCGCACGCTGTCACTGCTGACGGCGAGCGGGCGCCACATACTCAGGACGCCTCTGCTGCCGGGGTGGTCGCTGGCACTGGCGCGTCTGTTCCGCTGAAGCACACCCACGGGTCCGAGGCGCGCCTTACCGACGCAGACGCCCGTGCGACACACCTCGGTCCCCACTTCAGGAACTCGCGTGGATGACCGGGGCGACCCGCCCGGCGAACTCTCTGACGAGGCTGGCGGCCTTGGCGGTTCCGCCGGCCGAGCGCAGGGTCGCGCCGATGCGGGCGGCCTGCTCGCGAAACCGCGCCTCCGCCAAGAGTCGCCGGACGCCCAGCCGAAGCCGCTCGGGTGACACGTCGGCGCTGGCGAGGTAGACACCGGCTCCCAGTTGCTCGACACGGCGGCTCACGACCTCCTGTTCGCCCATCTGCGGCACGGTCACCATCGGCACCCCTTGGCAGAGGCTCTCGCTCACGCTGTTCATCCCGCCATGGGTCACGAAGGCTGAGGCGCGCTGCAGCACGTCGAGTTGTGGCACGACCGGGGCGGACGTGACGTTGGAGGGCAGGTCGCCGAGCGCCGCGGCCGGCACGCGCCAGCCGATCGACATGATGACCCGCACCGGCTCGTCGCGAAACGCCGCAACGCAGTGGCGGTAGAACTCGGCCTTGGCATTGAACAGGGTGCCGAGCGACACGTAGACCAGGGGGCTCGTGCCGGGTGGCCAGGACGGCGCGGGCGCGGGGCTCCTGAGTGCCGCGTCCGGGTCTACGGCCGGCGGGCCGACGAAATGGAACGAGTCATCGAAGGTGTCGCCGCGCGGCTGGAACTCGCGTGACGTGTGCACGAGGTTCATGGCTGAATGACCGGACACCGTGCCGAACACGCCGAGGCCGGGAACGCGATAGCGACGCGACAACCGCCGACGCAACATGAGCGCGTTCGCTACGTGCGCCAGCTTCGACAGCACCAGCCGGACGCTCTTGGGCCGTACCCCCTGGGAGGCGGCGAACGCCAGCACGTGACGGTTGATCGCGAAGGTCGAGATCGACGTGACGAGCGGCGCGCCGAGCAACTGCGCCACCCAGTGCCCCCACGGGGCGATCGAGTCGGTCACCATGTAGTCGGGACGCAGGTCGCGCATGTCGGGCAGGTCGGCGGCGAGCACGTCACTCACGATGCCCATCAGCACCGCCGCGATCGCGTCGGTCCGGTCCGGCAACTCGCTGAGGTCGGTCATGCGAGTGGCGCGGTACGGCCGGTAGTGCGCGCCGGTCTGGGCGATCGCGTCGGCAAAGGGCGCGGTGGCATACACGACCAGCTCGTCCCCGCGTGCGACCAGCTCACGCACGAGCGGCAGCAACGGCGCCATGTGGCCGTGCAGCGGGAGGCACACGACAAGTCCACGCGCCACGCCTAGCGGATTCCTCGGGGCGCGAGGTTGCTCGATGCCATGTCGCCCACCTCTACGGCAGCCGCGCGCGTCCCGCCAGCGCGCACTCTTCCGCCACGGTGAGATAGCGCGCCACACCGGCCGGGCCGATCACGTAGGGATGCGGGTCGCCTGGGCGGCGCGTGGCCATCGCCGGCAGCTTCGTCTTCGATCCGTCGAACGCCGTGTGATTCGACACCAGCACGTCGGCGCCCGCATCGGCCGCGATGCGGCGGAAACGCTGGGCCGAGCCGATGTACTGGTTGAACCAGAAGACGTCGGGCCGATCCTTCGTGATGTAGCCGGCGCGATTGGCCAGCCAGTTGAACGCGGTGCCGCCCCAATACGCCACCGTGTGGCGGGCCGTGCCATCGCGCACCGGAATGATGGTGGAGAACGTGCCCAGCGTGTGGCCCGGGGTCTGATGCAGCGTGAGCGTCGTGTCGCCCAGCGACACCTGGTGACCGT
This sequence comes from Acidobacteriota bacterium, assembly GCA_031415235.1. Classification (GTDB taxonomy): domain Bacteria; phylum Acidobacteriota; class Vicinamibacteria; order Vicinamibacterales; family UBA2999; genus CADEFD01. The sequence continues at coordinate 8,011 of JANORI010000393.1, forward strand.
CCTTCGCCACCACATCGCGCCGGGGCTTCTTCCAGGAGGCGGTCGTGCGCTCCATGAGATCCCAATCCTCGGCCGAGACGACGACGCGCGCCTGGTAGCGGTCCTGCAGGAACGCGGCGCCGCCGGCGTGGTCCGAATGCCCGTGGCTCACGATCACGTACTTGATCTGAACGGGATCGACACCGAGCGTCTCGAGGCCGCCGACCACCTCGTCGGCCACGGAGTAGTCGAACAGCGGGTCGATGACGATCACCCCTGCCGAGGTGACGACGGCCCACGCGGAATATTCGGTCTGGCCGATGAAGTAGAGGTTGTCGAACACCTTCACGGGATCGGCGTGCCACGTGGACCGGGGCGGCGGGCCAGACGGCCGCGCTGGTGCCGGGGTGCGTGCTGCGGCCGTTGACGCGGGTGGTGGCGGCGCAGGCGGCACGCACAGCCGGTCGAACAGGGGTGTGAACTCCGTGCCCGCTGCGGTGCGCGCGGCCGCTACGTGGGCCGCAACATCCGGCGCCTGAGCACCGGGAGCGGGTGCGACAACCAACGCGAGTGCGACACCTGCCGCGATCAGTCGACCTGTCATGCGCGCCTCCGCGGGGGTGAACGTGGCCGTAGGCCGTGAGGCCGCACATGCTATCAGGGGTCTGACCCCTATGGTATGGATCCTGCGCGAAATCCGCGCCAAAGGGGTCTGACCCCAATACAATCGCTCCCAATGTCCTCCATCGCGCTTCCGTGCCAAGGAAGAAATCTGCTGTGCCACGCCGGGACATCTGCCTCAACATCGATCTGGCGTCGCCGATGAGCTGTGACCAGCGCGTCGGCGACGACTGGTGAACGGGCGCCGGCGCGGCGGTCTTACAGCGGCGCCGCCGCGCCAATGGTCCCGCGGACCTCGCCAAATCCAATTGACGCGCCGCCCTCGCGCCGCGCCCGGGCGCGGATGATCACTTCGTCGTCGTCCTGCAGGAACGTGCGGGACTGTCCGGGCGCGACCTCAACGGGACGGCGTCCACCCTCGGTGATCTCGAGCAGGCTTCCGCGTCCCTCCGGTGTCGGCGCCGAGATGGTACCGGATCCGAAGAGATCCCCCGGCCGCAGGTTGCAGCCGTTACTGCTGTGGTGCGCCACCAGCTGTGCGACGGTCCAATACATGTGCTGGGCGTTGCTGAGCGACAGGCGGTGCGCGGCGAGACCCTCGCGTCGGGACTGCGCCGTGAGTAACAGCACTTCGAACTCGAGGTCAAGCCCACCGGCGCGCTGGTCCTCGGCGTCGAGCAGGTAGGGCAGCGGCGCCGGATCGCCGTCGGGCCGCGGCGGCTGCGGCACCAGAAACGGCGCCAGCGCTTCGGGCGTGACCACCCACGCAGAAACCGACGTGGCGAAGTTCTTCGCCAGGAAGGGGCCGAGCGGCTGGTACTCCCACGCCTGGATGTCGCGGGCCGACCAGTCGTTCAGCAGGCAGAAACCGCTGATGTGGTCGGCGGCCACTGCGATCGGAATGGAATCGCCGAGCGCGTTGCCCGGGCCGATCCAGATGCCCAGCTCCAGTTCGAAGTCGAGCCGGCGGCTCGGGCCAAACGACGGCATCGCGTCGTCGGGTCCCTTGCGCTGCCCGTTGGGGCGACGCACTGGTGTGCCCGACACGACGATCGACGAGCTGCGGCCGTGATAGCCAATCGGCACGTGCTTGTAGTTCGGCAGCAGCGGGTTGTCCGGCCGGAACTGCTTGCCCACGTTCAGCGCGTGGTGAATGCCGGCGTAGAAGTCGGTGTAGTCGCCAATGGCTGCCGGCAGGTGCATCGTGCACGCGCTTGCCGCGTGCAGCAACGGCTCGAGGGCCCGTTGCTCAGGCGCGCCCACGCGCAAGACTTCTGACATGCGCAGGCGCCAGGCTTTGCGCGGCCCCGGTCCAAGGGCCATCACCGCGTTGAGCGACGCTGCGCTGGCCAGCGCCGTCACCGGCGACGCGTCGCCAGAGAAGACACCGGCCTGGTGCGCCGCGTGCAGGTCGAGCACCTGGTCGCCGATGGCCAACCCCACCCGTGGCCGCGGATCGGCGGCGTCGGAGAAGACCCCGAGCGGGAGGTTCTGAATCGGGAAGTCGGCGTGACCATTGGCCGACCTCACCCAGCTCAGTCGTTGCGGATCGTGCGTGGCGTCGAGCCGGACCATTACGGTGCTCAGTCGAACCTAGCGCTGGTTCGGGTTGAAGTGTTTCGTCAGCTGCCGGCCATAACCCCCGTACGACGGCTGCAGCGCGCTCGACTGCGCGGCGAAGCTCGTGACGCGCTGCGGAAAGCGCGTCTCGAACATGAACGCGAGTGTGCCTTCGAGCTTGCGCGGCCGCAGTTCGACGTTGCTGGCCGTTTCGAACGCATCCACGTCGGGACCGTGCGGCAGCATGGTGTTGTGCAGCGACACTCCGCCGGGCACGAAGCCTTCCGGCTTGGCGTCGTACTGGCCGTAGACGAGCCCCATGAACTCGCTCATCACGTTCATGTGGTACCACGGCGGACGAAATGTGTTCTCGGCGACCATCCAGCGCTCGGGGAAGATGACGAAGTCGATGTTGGCCGTGCCGGGCGTCTCGGATGGCGAGGTGAGCACGGTGAAGATGGACGGGTCCGCGTGGTCGAACAGGATCGGACCGACCGGGGAGTATCGCCGCAGGTCGTACTTGTAGGGCGCGTAGTTGCCGTGCCAGGCGACCACGTCAAGGGGCGAGTGCTCGAGCGCGGTGGCCCACAGCGTGCCGCCCGACTTCACGTACATGCGACCGGGCGCATCGGTGTCTTCGTAGGCAGCCTCGGGCGTGAGGAAGTCGCGCGGATTCGCCAGGCAGTTGGCCCCGATCGGCCCTCGTTCGGGCAGGGTGAAGGCGCCGCCGTAGTTCTCGCAGAGATAGCCGCGCGCCGGTCCCTGCTTGAGCTCCACGCGGATCTTGACGCCGCGCGGGATCACCGCGCACTCACCGGGCTCGATGTCGATGATGCCGAACTCGGTCCACACGCGCAGCTCGCCCTGTTGTGGCACGAGCAGCAGCTCGCCATCGGCGTTGTAGAAGTACTCGTGCGCCATCGACTGCGTCACGAGGTAGACGTGGGTGCCCATGCCGGCCTGCGTGCCGGCATCACCCGCCGTGGTGAGGGTGCGCACGCCCTGCAGAAAGGTCAGGGGCTCGTCGGGGATCACGAGCGGGTCCCAGCGCATCGGCGCGATGGGCACGCCCACCTCGTGACACGGCGCGGTGCGCCATAGACTGCTGTCGGCCTTGTCGAAGCGGCCGAAGTGCGACACCGTCGGGCGAATGCGATACAGCCACGAGCGCTCGTTGCTGGCCCGCGGCGCCGTGAAGGGCGATCCGCTCAACTGCTCGGCGTAAAGGCCGTAGGCGCATTTCTGGGGGGAGTTGCGGCCCACCGGCAGCGCGCCTGGCAGCGCCTCGGTCTCGAACCCGTTGCCGAATCCCGACATGTAGCCCGGTGTGAGGGTGCTCATCGATTGGTCTCCAGCATGCGCAAGTCACACGTCGATATCGACATGAATCTCGTCGTTCTCGACCCTGGTCGGGAAGGTTCTGACGGCAGCGGCCGTCACGCTGCCATCAGGGGCTCCGGTGCGGATGTCGAATAGCGCGAAGTGCAGCGGGCACTCGATGAAGCCGTCGACGACGCAGCCGTCAGACAGCGACCCGCCCTGATGGGGACACGTATCGCTCGTCGCGAAGTACGCGGCGCCCAGACGGTAGATCGCCAGACGTCGGCCGCCGCATTCGGCGGCCACCACCTCGCGCTGGTCGAGCGCGGACACCTTCGCGGCACACGTCCAGGCCATCTACGTCGCCGGCTCCGCCTTGAGTACGCCGCGACGAATCTGGTCCTCTTCGATCGACTCGAAGAGCGCCTTGAAGTTGCCCTCGCCGAAGCCATCATCGCCTTTGCGCTGGATGAACTCGAAGAAAATCGGACCGATGGCGGTCTTGCCGAAGCGCTGCAGCAGGGTCTTCGTGAACCCGCCTTCGACCACGCCCTCGCCGTCGATGAGGGCGCCCGTCTTCGCCAGACGCGCCAGGTCCTCGCCGTGTCCAGGCAGCCGGCGGTCGATGCGCGAGTAGTACACGGGGTTCGGCGCGGCCATGAACTCGACGCCCTTGGCGAGCAACGTCTCAATCGAGGCATAGAGGTCGGTGGAGCCGAGGGCGATGTGCTGGATGCCTTCGCCGCCGTACTGCTGCAGGTACTCTTCGATCTGTCCCCGCTCGCCCGCGTCCTCGTTGATCGGGATGCGGATCTTGCCGTCGGGACTGGTCATGGCGCGCGAGTGCAGCCCGCTCATCTTCCCGGCGATGTCGAAGTAGCGGATCTGCCGGAAGTTGAACATCCGCTCGTAGAACCCGGCCCATTCTTCGAGCCGGCCGCGATAGACGTTGTGTGTCAGATGGTCGATGTAATAGAGACCCGCGCCGGCCGGATGCGGATCCTTGTCGCCGATCCACTCGAAGTCCACATCGTAGATCGAGCCTTTCGCGCCGTAGCGATCCACAAGATAAATGTGCAGGCCGCCGATGCCTTCGATCGCGGGAATCTCGAGTTCATTCGGGCCGGTGGCCGACCGCACCGGCTTCGCGCCGAGTGAGAGCGCACGGTCGTAGGCGTGCTTGGCGTCCACGACCCGGAACGCCATGGCAGGGGCCGATGGCCCATGCTTGGCCGCGAATTCGGCGGCGAACGAGCCGGGCTGGGCGTTCACGACCAGGTTGATGCCGCCTTGCCGATAGAGCGTGACGTCCTTCGACCGATGCTTCGCCACCGGCAGGAAGCCCATGGTGCAGAACAGGTGATCGAGTTGGCTCGGGTCGGGATGGCAGAACTCGACGAACTCGAAACCGTCGGTGCCCATCGGGTTCTCGGCCGAGATGACCGGTGGTTCGGCGTCGTGTGGAAACGGTCCCATGGGTGTGGCTCCGGAATGACGGTCAGGGGTGCAAGAGGACGAGCGAGCGCAGCTCCTCGGCTGGCTCGCGAAACGAGCACGATCCGAATCCGGCGAAGCGCTGCGCGCGTGTGGCGTGCAGCAGCGCAGTCGGGCACTCACGATCGCCCCAGCGAACGGCGTCGTCGGTGAAGGTCAGTGACGCGGGGTCGGTTAGCAGGAGCACCTGTTCCGCCACAGCCGCAGGTTGGCCCGACTGCAGCGCCGCGGTGGCCAGCAGCACGTTCAAGTAGCCGTACATGAAGGCCTTCGGCGCGTTCGCGTCGTAGGTGAGGCGATAGGCGCCCCGGACCGCGTGGTGCAGGCCAGCCGTCGCCTTGACCCGCACGTCGGCGCGCACCGCGGCCTGCAAGAACGCCGCGCTCGCGCTCGCCTCGGGGAACGCCGCCGCGGTCACGCCGCCCGTGCGGATCTTCGCGCCCAGTCTGCGCGCGGCGATGCGCGTCATCCACTCGGCCACGTCCTCGCTCGCGGGAATCTCGACGAACACCGCGCATGACGCCGCCGCGCGTTCGGCCAGCCAGTCAATGCCGGCAAGACGGGTCGGCTTGCATTCGATCGCATCGACGACGGCCCGGCCTGCCGCCGATGCGTTGAAGGCGACGATGGCCGCCAGGTCGGCGTCGGACTCGCCGGCGACGAGAGCGCTCAGCCGCCACTCAACGGACGGTGCGACGAGCGCCGTTCGCTCCGTGGCCAGTTCCGGCAACCGCCCGGCCGGCACGACGAAGCGTCCGAGCATCCACGCATCCGGCCCATCGAGTGCCGCCGCGTACTCCGCGACGGCCTGGCGCATGTCGAGCCTGGCCGGTGGAAAGAGTCCGGCGTAGTCCACAACGCCCCAGAGCAGGGTGGTCGTGCTGGCTGGCATCGTGCTCGAGAGCGGTGTGGTCACAGCGGTACTGGCGACCAGCCTATGGCGTTAGGATTGATAGATCCATTACCTTTTTTTGTGCCGATCGATAGCTGACACCTCATGAGCAAGATCGGTGCCTATCGGCACACCGGCGCAGGTGGGGTCGTCGTGCCCCGCGTCGTCACCCCGCTTGCAACGCCCCTGTCCTGGCGATAGGCTTGCGGTCGCGCAATGCAGCCGACGCCGACGATGACGCTCTTTGTTCCCGGCCCGCTGCGCGTGTATTGTCGTGGCGCGTCGGAGCTTCCGATCGCGGCCCCCACGGTGCGGGCCGCGCTCGAGGATCTGGAGCGGAGCCAGCCGGCGTTGTATCGCAATGTGTGCGATGAGACGGGCGCGGTTCGCCGCCATCTGAACGTGTTCGTGAATTCGGATAACGCGCGCGACCTCGATGGGGTCGACACCACGCTGGCACCGGGAGACGTCGTCACGATCTTGCCGGCGGTCTCAGGAGGCTGACGATGGCGGACCGGGTGATGCTGACAATTGGCACGAGGAAGGGCGTGTTCGTCGCCGAGGCTGCAAAGCCGAGGCGCAAGTTCAACCTGGGCGGGCCTTTCGGCCCTGGCGTGCCCGTCTACGCGACGCTCATCGACACGCGAGGCACGCCGCGCCTGTACGCCTCGAGCTGCAATCCGTTCTTCGGCATGAAGGTATTGCGCTCGACCGACATGGGCAGGAGCTTCAAGGAGACCAAGTCGGCTCCGGCGTTCCCGAAGGGCGACGGCCGCGCCCTCGCCAATATCTGGTCGCTGGAGGCCGGCAGCAGCAAGAAAGACCTGTGGTGTGGCGTGGAACCCGCGTCGTTGTTCAGGAGCCAGGACGGCGGCGATTCGTGGGAGATGGTGCCGGGCATCAGCAACCACGAGCATGCACCCAAGTGGCAACCCGGTGCGGGCGGGCTCTGCATGCACACGATCATTCGCGATGGCAATCGCGTGCACCTGGGCATCTCGACCGGCGGCCACTATCTGAGCGAGGACGGCGGCGAGACGTTCACGGCTGCCAACACGGGCGTCGGCGCAGGCTTTTCGGCCAATCCGTATCCTGCGTTCGGGCAGTGCGTCCACAAGATCGCGCGCCACGACGACGCGCCGGGCCGGCTCTACATGCAGAATCACGGCGGATGGTCGGAATGGGCCGGGCCGGGCGGACCACAGCCGGACATCGGCGTGCTGCGCAGCGACGATCACGGCCACACCTGGCGCTCGATAGCCAAAGGCCTGCCGTCGGACTTCGGATTTCCCATCGTCGTCCACCCGAACGACCCGGACATGGTGTACGTGGCGCCGCTGGAGCCCAGCACGCGTTCGTGTCCGGGAGGCGCGCCCGCCGTGTGGCGTAGCGAGAACGGCGGCGACTCGTGGCAGCGTCTCGCGCGCGGGCTGCCGAAGAAGCAGACGTTCTTCACCATCCTTCGCGACTCGATGGACATGGATCGCCTGGCGACGCCGGCCCTGTACTTCGGCACCACGACAGGTCAGCTCTGGATGGGTCGTGACGGCGGCGAGCAGTGGGAGTGCCTGTTCGACGGCCTGCCGCCGATTCACAACGTCAAAGTCGCCGTCGTGTGAGCCGCCGCACGCTCGTCAGTTCATCGGCGTGCGCGCCCTTCGCCCGGGTTGTGCTGGCGGGCACTCTCGTCGCCTTCGGCAGCGCGTCGGTGGAGGCGCAAGCGACCGGCGCCGATGCCTCGGCCGTGCTCGACGACGGCCGACCCCTGCCAATCGCGCCGGCCGTCATCGCGCGCAACGACCGTGGCGTCACCGTGGGGGCAACGCGGATCACCGCGCCGATGACCATCCCGGTCGTGGATGACGACTGATGTCCATGCGCGACCTGGCCGGTTGCACAAACGGGATGTCGTTCCATTCCACGTCCGATCTCGTACGCGTTGCGCTGGCGACCAACCCCGGCAGCGTCAACGGTGAGCTCGCCGGCGGCATGGTGATGTCGCTGATGAGGGAGCGCAGCAGCAGCAGCAGCAGCAGCAGTAGCGTCGTCGTCGCGGTCACCTCGAACCTCGCGCACGCGAACACGCCCTCACTGGCGCGCCGAGTCGGGGATGCTTTCGCAGAGCAGACGCGATCATCGCGCAGGGCGACGACCCAGTCTCACCTTGCTCGCTCGGCGGGAGCATGCTCGCATCCAGCGGTCGTGTCTCCTCCCGTCGCTCAGAGCAACGCTCGCAGGGTCTCGAAGCGCGCGAGCACATCCGCCCAGTTGGCATGCGGCGCCAGGCAGAGTTGGCGGCATTGCGCTTCGTATTCGGCCCCGAGTGCTCGCGAGAGTTCAGCGTGTGGGAAGAGCGCATCGCTCGCATAAAAGCTCATGTCGGGAGGCGCGAAGTAGCTGTGCGCAAAGTGTGCTCGGCTCACCGCGTCGTAGTCGCGCTTGATGGAGGCGTACTCGTCGGAGCGTAGCATTGCGACCACCTCGGGCTGGCCAGACAGTTCGAAGAGGTCGTAGTAGTGGCGCGCGTAGCTGCCGATGGGCCTCCCATCGCGCCTGAACAGCTCCACCTTGCTGTGAATGGCGAACATCTTCTCCACGAAAGTGCGCCGGTAGTGAAGCAGGCGCATCGGGAATCCCGCCTCGTCCTCGGCGCCGAGCGAGACGCCCCGATGCGCGAGAAATGATCCGAGATACGAATGCAGCTCCACGGTCACCGTCGGCTCACGGCCGCTGGCGGTTCCGGCCTCGACGAGTACCTGTCCCGCGACTTCGCCCGCTCCGCCAAACCGCTGTACGAATGCCAAGCGGTCGGATCGTCCGAATCCGCCGATTGTCTGGCTGTCCTGCTTGCGGAACGTGAGCGCAGGATGTGCATCGACGGCGTCCCGTAGACGCTTGAGCTCCCGGTCGATTCCGTTCTTGCCGAGAACCGGAACGAACGCACGCGGGTCAAGAAAGATGTCAACATCTTCGGAGAAGCGACGGACCAGGTTCCAGCCCTTGGATAGGCTGGTGCCGCCCTTGAAGACCGCCTTGTCTCCGACCGCGCCTGCGATGAGCCGCAGCGCTTCGGTGACATGTTAGTCCTTCTCAATCAGCGCTGGGCGCAGCCCTTGGGAGCGGAAGTGTTCCGCCGCCTGAAGGACGGCTTGCTCGAAATCGCTGTGCTCGTAGAGCTTCAAGCGCGCCTCACCTTCTTTGCCTGCCAGTGGTCTGCACTGGGCAGGGCACTGAGGGGCCCGAAGTCGTATCGTGACAGGGGATTCAGCGACGCCTTGAGGCGCGCGAGCGCGCGTCCCGGTGCGCCAATCTCCTCTCCGAGCGCGCCAAGCATCGCCCGCACGCGCGGTGGCTCGCTGTGCGCAACCTTCAGCAGCCGCTCGAACCGTTCCGGATGGCGGAGCAGTGCCAGGAGCCGGTGGACAGTCTCAGTCGGCGGGAGTTCGCCCGTTCGCCCTCCCCGACGCAGAAAATCGAGCACGGCTGCCTCCTCGTCCAAGAGACCGGCCCAGGCTTCTGGCCTCCGGGTGTGGACGACCGTGTCAGGGCCGAGCAGCTTGCGTGGCAACCGGAAGCCTCTCGTGGCGACCTCGCCCCGTCCGGCCGTTTGTGTTGTGAACCCTAGCAGGTTGGCCGCAGCGATTCCGGAGGGGAAGACCGTCTTTTCCCGGGAGGCGAGCTTCCGAATGGCGGCTGGATTGGGCAGGCTGGGCCCGAATGCCGTCTCACGGCCGCGGTAGTAGACACCCTTGCTGACGCGCCGCAATGTGCCAAGGCGGGTGAGGCGGGAAAGAGTTTGAGCGACCGCCGAGATCGGAAAATCCGAGAAGTCGTCGAAGCGCCAGAGGCGTTCGCCGCCGCGTTCGATGCGACGACGAATGTCTGGCGCGGCCTGTCGCCGCCCCTGCTTTGGCGTCTGCCTTCCCATCGACGCTACTCTGCGCTCGAGGTGTAATATTGTCAAGTTTTTGAGCGTAAAAACTTGACTTGAACGGCACTGGACTCCTAGCGCCGAAGCTTCTCAGGCCACGCTATGCGCTCCAACACTGACCGTTCACCGCGACGCGGGTCCTCGTAGCGGCGCTCCTCGTCCTGGTCGAACTCGATCTCCACCTCGCCGCCCTTGGGCTTCCAGTTCGCCATTGGCTCGCTCCCTCAGCTACCGTTCGTGTAGGCCTCGCAGCGCTTCGTACAGGCCCGCGTGGTCGAGCAGGATGTCCTTCAGCCCGCGCCGAACCACCTCTGAGTTCAACGCCTGCGTGCTCATCGCCGTGTGCGCGTCCAGCGCGCCCATGATGGCGTTGGTGAGTTCGCGCTGCAGGTCGGAGGAGGCCGCGAACTGTTCTTTCGTGTTGTTCGCCGCCTGCTGCCGCAGCACCTCCGACGCCAACAGTTTGCCCTTCAGCACGTGGTTCACGTAGACCAGTTTGTCGTCTTCGCTCAGCTCACCCGTGAACAGGTCGTTCCCCTTGGCGATGATCTCGGCCATGTAGGCCTTCTGTCGCTCACGGCCCTGGCCAGAGCCGGATTCCCCGATCGGCGGAAGGGAGGCGCCCGCCCCGAGCACCATCGGCTGCTGGCCCTTGTTCTCACCGCATGGTGCGTCAGCACCACTTTCGACAGGTCGATGCCCTCGCGCTCGCGGCCGAAGTCGAGCAAGGGCAGCAGGCGCTTGAAGAAGACCGCGCGCTTCTCGATGGCGGTGTTGCCGTAGTCGAAGATCTGCGACAGGAAGGTGTAGAGGCGGATGAAGGCGCCCAGGTCGCCCTTGAAGAGCGTGAGGGCGTCCAGTTCGTCTTGCGCGGCCTTGGCTGCGGTGTCGTCCTGACGCATGCGCGCGGATTGCAGGGCCACCTTGAACTGCTCGAATCGTTTCAGCAGGCGGTCCGCCACGGGCTCCAGGGCGGCCACTAGCTCGCCCTGTGTGGCGCGCGGGTCCATGTCCACGCGCACCACGCGCTCCACCTCGTTGTCGTCGTAGTGGCCGGCCGCGTCGAGCTTGGCCCGCAGGTCGAACACCAGATTCGGGTCGGTCGTGGAGGCGAGCTGCGCCGTGTCGTAGTAGGTCTTGAACGCCTCCAGCACCTCGGCGCCGTCGTTCACGAAATCGAGCTGGACGTCGATCGGCCCAAGTAATGTCGGCGGCCGGGTGCGATCGATCGCCATCCACCCCAACGACGCGAACACGATGTTTGCCGGCAGCGTCGGCGGCGGCATCTGGAAGACGACGAACGGCGGCGCGAGCTGGTCGCCGATCAACGACTTCATGGCCAACCTGGCCGTGACGTCGGTGGTGTTCACGCCCACCAACCCGGCCGTCATGTACGCCGCGACCGGCGAGGGACTGGCCGGCAGCCGCGGGATTCGTGGCGCCGGCGTGTTCAAGTCCACCGACGGCGGAGCGACGTGGAGTCAGTTGAGCTCCACGGCGAATCCCAACTTCTACTTCACCAATCGTGTCGCGATCTCCCCCGACGGCACCACGCTGCTAGCTGCGGCAGCGACGGGCATCTATCGCAGTACGGACGGCGGCGCCACGTTTCCGGCGGCTACGCTGGGCGGATCGCTCGGCCAGGGGGTCGCGCAGGTCGTGTTCGACCCGAACAACTCGAGCAAGGCGGTCGCCGGTGCCTTCAAGTCCAGAACGAGCGCGGCAGTGTCCACGCCGGCCTGGTACTCGACTGACGGCGGTGCGAACTGGACTCCGGTTCCGGCCCCCAACCTGCCGGACTTAGCTCGTGTCGAGCTGGCCTATGCCAGGAGCGTCCCGAACAAGGTCTACGCCTCGGTCAACTCGCAGCGCGGCCTGCTCTGCGTGAGCACGAACGGCGGCCAGAGTTACACGCTGGCGAGCTCGGGATCGCCGCAATTCCTCCACGGTCAAGGCTCGTGGGCCAACGTGCTGTGGGTCGATCCGACCAACGATCGGCTCCTCGTCGTGGGGGGCGTTGATCTGTATCGCAGTACCAACGGCGGATCGACGTTGACGCAGATCAGCGGGCTCATCTCTGGCGTCGGCGAACTGACCCACGCCGACAATCACGACGTCGTGCCAGTGCCCACCTACGACGGCACGACGGTCAAGACGGTATTCGTGGCGAATGACGGCGGTGTCTACAAGGCCACGGACATCACGACGGCGACCATGAGCTCCGGCTGGACGAACCTGAACAACGGCCTCTCCGTTACGCAGTTCTACAGCGTGGCGACCAACGTTGCGACCGGCTCGATCGTGGGAGGCACACAAGACAACGCGACGCTCCGGACATCGGGCTCAGCGACGACGTGGTCTGGGGCCAGCGGCAGCGACGGCGGGTTCGTGGCACACGATCCAGTGAACACGAACTACTACTACCCATCGTTGACGAACGCTCGGGTGATGCGCAACGAACAGGACGGACTGGGTGGGTCCGTAGATATCGTTGGCTATTGGTGCGACAACACGGGGTGCCGGTGCAAGAGCGGTGCATTGGGGGCGCTCTGCCAGGACTGGACCGTCAGCCATGCGAACTTCAACGCGCCGGTTGTACTCGATCCCAACGATCCGAATCGGCTGCTGGTCGGCGCCGATCACTTGTTCGTCACGTCCGATCCCCGCACGCAGGTCAGTTATGCGTCGCCCACGGCGAGCGGGCCGTCGTGGTTCATGATCAAGCCGTCGACGGGTCACTACATAAGCGCCGTAGCCGTGTCGCCGACCAGTTCCGACATCATCGCGGTCGGCCACAACGACGGCGCGGTCTACGTCACCACCAACGGCACCAACGCCTCGCCGACCTGGACGAAGATCGACGACAACGCGTCGCCGCTTCCCAACCGCATGGTCACCAGCATCGCGTTCTCTGCCGCGAGCGCGAACACGCTGTGGGTGACGTTCGGCGGCTACGACGCCCAGAACATCTGGGAGTCCACGGACCTTGGCGGCGGCTGGTCGCCCATCAGCGGCATCGGCATGACGGCGCTGCCGCCGGCGCCGATCTACGATCTGAAAATCCTCTCGACCAACGAGCGTTCGCTCTATGCCGCCACGGAAATCGGGTTGTTCACGAGCGGCGACGGCGGCGCGACCTGGACGCTTCCGCAGGAGGGACCGGCCAACGTAGCCGTCGAGCAACTCGCGTGGCTCGGCACGGGCACGCTGGTTGCGGCCACGCATGGGCGCGGCATGTTCAAGACGACCGTGGACGCATCGCCGCCAGCGTGCACGGT